>JBIKJU010000178.1:0-4620 GCA_044360745.1 Chitinophagales bacterium | reverse complement strand
TTACTCTACCTATGTATGGCGAAGTCGGACCTAACACTTCCGCTAACTGCGAGGAACGAATAGCATTAGCGAAATAAAGAGAGCCCTTTTCTACTACTACAGGATCTTGGTGAGCAAAAGTGAGTTGGATAAGTCTAACAAAAGGCGGATACTTAAACTGATTACGCTGTGTAGTTTCTTGCTGAAACACCGATAAATAATCAGCTTTTCGTACTGCTTCAAGCACTGGATGTTCGGCTTGAAATGTTTGTATAATCACTTTCCCCTGTCCATCTTTTCGACCAGCTCTACCGCTCACTTGTGTCATCAATTGATATGCTCTTTCGTATGTTCTATAGCCCGGTTGAAAAAGCAACATATCTGCTTGCAAAATACCAACAAGATTCACGTTGCCAAAATCTAATCCTTTAGACACCATTTGCGTACCTACTAAAATATCAACTTCCCTATTTTCAAAAGCAGCAATAATATGTTCGTGACTATGCTTGCCCTTTGCTGAGTCGAGGTCTAAACGACTCACAATGGCTTTTGGAAAAAGCTCTTGAACGAGTTCCTCTATTTTTTCAGTGCCTGTGCCTACTATGTCTAAATCATCTACACCACAAGATGCGCAATGCGGATTTAACTTTTCCTCATAACCACAATAGTGACACACCAAGCGGTGCTGAAATTTATGATAAGTCAGCGATACATCGCAGTTTTTACATTTGTAAATATGATTACAAGTTCTGCAAATTTGATAAGATGAAAACCCTCTTCTGTTTTGAAATAGAATAACTTGCTTTTTCTTTGCTAACTCGTCACGAATAGCCTCTATGAGATAGTTTGAAAAGAGCTCATTGACAGGAGTGCGAGGTTGTACTTTTCGCATTTTAAAAATTTCTATTTCGGGTAGCTTTACATCAGCATATCTGGAACTAATTTTCACTAGACCATATTTTCCTTGAGTAGCATTAAAATAGGTTTCAATAGCAGGTGTAGCGGAGCCAAGAAGAATGTTAGCTTTATGATAATGAGCCAACCACAATGCCAAATCACGCGTATGATAGCGAGGTGGTGGGTCGGTTTGTTTATAAGATGCATCATGTTCTTCATCTACTATAATCAGCCCCAACTCAGCAAACGGCAGAAAAATCCCAGAGCGAGCAGCCACAATGACTTTGTATTCTTGAGCGAGCACTTTATTCCATATTTCTACTTTTTCTTGCTCATTAAATTTGGAATGATAAACTCCAAGTTTCTCACCAAAATGTCCTTTTAGCCGATTGATAATTTGTGCTGTTAGGGCTATTTCAGGCAGCAGTATAAGTGACTGTTTGTTTTCGTTCAGCTTCTCGTTTATGAGTTGAATGTAAATCTCTGTTTTACCACTACCTGTTACCCCAAAAAGAAGCACAGGTTTATTTATAGCAAAACTCTCTTTTATTTCTCCAAATGCTTTTTGCTGATTTTCGGATAGTACAATTTTACTATCTCTATCTTTCAAAAATGTGCCAAGGCGAGAAATTTCAGCTTTATAAGGTTTAAATATATTTCGTTCTACTAGTTTTGAAAAAACGCCAGCGTCTACTTTGGCTTCTTCGAGTAAATCTTTCTTTCGGATAAACTTATTTTTCTTTTTTAGCATTATATAAGCCATCAATAAGGTCTGCTGACGTGGTGCACGAGATAGTTCTTCAAAAATTGAGGACAACAAATCATCATTATCAAAATCTATAAGCGCTTCTACATAGGTCTCTGTTTTTATCTTATATCTACTAGTGATTTTTTCCTCACCAAATGCAATTCCAGCATCAAAAAGTTCTTTTATTTTATGGAATATATTCTTTTTGTTGAGTAGTTTTTGAATATCAGCAAGTGTGGCATTTGGCTTTGATCTTAGCATTTGAACTATAAAAAAGGCTTCGTCCGAAAGCCCTTCATAGTCACCCTCGTATTGCTCATTAAGGACAATAAAAGTCTCGCTGTTGAGCTTTAGACCTGCCGGTAGCGCTACATTCATTACTTCACCTTCCGTAGCGATATAATACTTGGCTATCCATTGCCAAAAAGCAATCTGAGAGGGGAGCACTATCGGATATTCATCCGCAAGAGTTTCAATAAGTTTAGGGTCAATAGCAGGTTTTGAATGATGCAGTGCTACTACTATCGCTGCATAATATTTATTTTTGCCAAACTGTACTACTACCCTGTGTCCAATTTCAATAAAATCCACTAAGTCTACCGACACAGCATACGTATATCGCTGAGGCAAAGCCAACGGCAATAATACATCTGCATAAAGTATAGTTTTACTCATCAATGTAAATATAACATAAGTCTCAAATGCTAGTGAGCTCTAGCAAAAAGATATGCTAAAAAATGTTTTCAAATAGGTTTTTAAACATAAATAGAATTAATTTCTTTAAACAAAAAATTAGATTTGTAAAAACAGAACAAAAATGTCAAAATTTACTTGGATGATTGCGGGATTAGTAGCAGTGGTAATAGGCACAATCATCTACAATAAAGTACTCTTTCCTAAAGAAAAAAAAGGTGGTGGTATGGGCGCAAAACCAAAAGAAATAAGTGCTGATGGTTTTATTATCAAATCTCAATCGCTCCAACAAAAAATAAAAGTGACTGGCACCTTTATACCTTCTGAGGCTATCAACATTCAATCTGAAATTTCTGGAAAAATAACCTTTCTCAATCTACAAGAAGGAAGCTATGTAAGCAAAGGTACATTGCTTGTAAAACTTTATGATGCCGACCTTCAAGCACAACTTTCTAAGCTCAAGATACAAGAGGATATTAGCCAAAAATCCGAAAATCGATTGGCTCAACTTTTATCTAAAAACGCAGTAAGTCAACAAGATTATGATGCTGCTATTTTACAGCTAAATAGTGTTAAAGCCGATATTCAGATCCTCCAATCTCAAATTTCAAAAACTGAAATTAGAGCTCCTTTTTCAGGAATGTTAGGTTTAAAAAGTGTGAGTTTAGGAGCCTACATTTCGCCCGCAAATGTATTAGCTACTCTTTCTCAAAATGATCCAATCAAAATAGACTTAGCTGTACCAGAGCAGTTTGCTTCATCATTTAAGAAAGGCGACAAATTTAGTTTTGATACAGAGGAAGTCAATGGCAAGCTTTTAGCCACTATTTATGCTGTAGATCCTAGTATAGATGAAAACACAAGAAATATGAAATTAAGAGCCACATTAGCTAATGTTGGTATGAAATTAAAACCAGGATCTTTTGTGAAAGTAAACTTGGGTATAAAAAATGATAATAACACTATCATGATACCAACACAGGCAGTGATACCAGAAGCAAGAAATAAGAAAGTGATAGTATTTGAAAATGGAAAAGCTATTTTTAAAATTATCACAACGGGTGTACGAACTGACTCAACTGTGCAAGTACTCGATGGATTGAAATTTGGCGACACCATTATCACTTCGGCTCTTATGTATATTCGACCTGAAATGGACATCAAACTAAATGTTGTAAAATAATGAGTTTATCATCACTTAGTTTGAGCAGGCCTGTATTGGCGATAGTCATGAATATTGTGATAGTTCTTTTTGGAGCTATAGGATATAAATTTTTAGGTGTTCGAGAATTTCCAAGTATAGATCCACCAGTAATAACTGTAAGAACAAACTATACAGGAGCGAATGCTGATGTGATAGAGTCGCAAGTTACTGAGCCAATCGAAAAAGCGATAAATGGAATAGAAGGAATTCGAACTATTTCATCGGCCAGCAATCAAGGGTCAAGTGTAATTACTGTTGAGTTTATACTTAGTGCGAATTTGGAAGCAGCTGCTAATGATGTGAGAGATAAAGTATCACAAGCTATTAGACAGCTTCCTCAGGATATAGACGCACCGCCTGTAGTATCTAAGTCAGATGCTAATTCGGACGCTATCATTTCCATGACTGTGCAAAGTAACACCCGAAATCAATTGCAAGTTTCAGACTATGCAGCAAATGTGCTATTGGAAAAGCTACAGACAATACCGGGTGTAAGTTCTGTGGCAATTTGGGGCGAAAAAAAATATGCTATGCGTTTGTGGGTAGACCCCCTAAAACTAGCGGCTTATAAACTTACCTTCCAAGATGTGCAAAATGCACTTAACAGAGAAAATATTGAACTACCTGCGGGAAAAGTATACGGTAGCAATACCGAACTATCTGTAAAAACATTTGGTCGGCTGACTACTGAATCCGAATTTGAGGATTTGATTTTAGTATCAAATCAAAATCAGATTGTACGATTAAAGGAAGTAGCTAGCGTAGTACTTGGTCCAGAAAACGAAGAGTCAGTTTTAAAAGAATCGAATGTGCCAATGGTGGCTCTAGCGCTAACACCTCAGCCAGGAGCAAACTATATAGAGATTGCTGATGAATTTTATAAGCGATATGAGCAAATCAAAAAGTTTGTACCAAATGATATAAAACTTGATATTGCTTTGGACCAAACTATCTTTATTAGAAAGTCTATAGAAGAGGTAGCCGAAACACTTCTCATTGCTTTTTTGCTTGTGGTTATTATTATTTATCTGTTTTTTAGAGATTGGTTGATTGCAATTCGGCCATTGATTGATATTCCTGTTTCTTTAATAGCTACTTT
>JBIKJU010000025.1:0-15018 GCA_044360745.1 Chitinophagales bacterium | reverse complement strand
CAAATTGATGAGAACCCATAGAAAAGCCTACATCAGACATCTGGTGCATTCAGGTGAAATGCTTGGAGCTCAAATTTCTTCTATCAACAATCTTAGTCTTTATCTATGGATAGTAGAGCAAGCTAGAGAACAGATTATAGCTGGTACTTTTAAATCCTGGAAAGATAAAATGGTGAAACAATTAATGCAAAGACTCTAATAAATTATTTTAAATTAGAATCGGATAAAGTAATTCTGAATAGTGAAAAAAATAGACTGGTATATTTTCAAGAAGTATCTCACTACATTTGTGTTTATCATGGTGCTATTGATAGCGATCACTATTGTGATAGATATTTCAGAAAAAATAGATAGCTTATTAGAAGGAGGTATACCACTAAAAGAAGTGATTACAGATTATTATTTTGGATTTATTCCATACATATCTTCGCTTTTAGCGCCTTTTTTTATTCTAGTTGCAGTTATTTTTTTTACATCTCAACTCGCAGAACGCTCAGAAATTATTGCTATTTTAAATAGTGGTACTAGCTTTTATAGATTTCTACTGCCTTATTTTTATGGTGCGCTATTTTTCTTTTTTGTTTTGCTTATTGGCAATCACTTTATTATCCCAGAAGCTAATAAGAAAAGAATTGCATTCGAGGATAAATACCTTTATAAAGTATCGAACAACGCAGCCTACAATTTCCATCGAGCATTTCCTACAGGGGAGTTTATTTTTGTAGAAAGTTACCGCCCTTATGATGCATCTGCATATCGTTTTTCTTTGGAAAAATTCAACAAAGGGTCAATGGTTTTAAAGTTGAGATGTGATAGAATAGAATGGATAAAAAAGACAAAAAAATGGCGGCTAAACAATTACTATCGAAGAGAACTCGTTGGAGAACAGTTTAAACTCACTAAAGGTACTGTGCTCGATACCGTTTTACCCTTTGAACCATCAGATTTTACTTTTACGACCAATACAAAGGAGATGATGACAACACCAGAGCTAAATAAATATATTAGTGATATGTATAAAGCTGGCCAAAGTAATCTAGAGTTTTATGAGGTAGAAAAACAACGAAGAACTTCTATTCCCTTTAGTATTTTTATCATGACACTTATAGGAGTAAGCTTAGCATCGCGAAAGTTAAGAGGTGGACTAGGTGGGCATATAGTACTCGGTATAGGGCTCAGTGCTACATATGAAATTATCATGAAATTTTCTGTAACCTTTTCTACGAATTCATCTCTACCTGCATTTTTTGGAGTTTGGATTCCAAATTTTATCTTCGGAATTATTGCTATATATCTTTTGAAGAAAGCACCGAAGTAAGTTTTTCCTCAACTAATTTTTCCTCGGTTAAGAAGTGTTTCAACTCATGAGAAAAATTTATTACTCCTTTCCTCCCGCTCCTTTAAACTGATCTTCAGTATTTTTAAAAAGTACATTAAAAGTAGTCAATGAGCCGTAAATACCTGTAATGTATTGCTGCAAATCAACTTTTTCGGCATCAGTAAGGATCTTATGAGCATTGATTTGTTGCTCCAACACTCGCAGCCTGTCTCTCACCATTACTATTTTGTGGAAAAAAGTCTCAATAGGCACTTCTTTCGATTGGAGCGAAGTGTCGGCTGGCTGCAAAATCATATTACCTCCTTGCCAACGAGCTCCCAATTCGACTATGTATTGCAAATCGCTTTTTTCTTCTATCACATTTCTTATCGCTTTTTCAATATCTGAAAGTGTGATTGGATCAACATCTAAGGCTACTTTTTCAAGTACCACCATACCCTCAAACTCCCTATCAATAGCACGAGTAGAGTTGCCATCTTCAAACCAAATGGTATAATATGCTGCATCCATATTTACGACAACTCCTCTCCTAAATTTGGGATGTTGTATCCTAGATCCTACTCCTAATTTTGAATCGCCCATTGTTTTTGCTTATTTTGTGTTATTAGTAGCTCAATACTATAAAAAAAGATGATATAATGGCTAAAACGAAAACAAGTTTTTTTTGTCAAAACTGCGGTAATCAATCACCTAAATGGGTTGGGAAATGCCCTGTTTGCAATGAATGGAATACATATGTAGAAGAAGTAATACAAAAAAATGAAGTCGCTATTTCTTCTAAAACTTTTGCAACCAAACGAACTGTAAAACCGTTGCTACTAAAAGATGTAACCAAACATACACTTGACAGACTACCTACTGGCGATTCTGAACTTGATAGAGTTTTAGGTGGAGGAATTGTTCCCGGATCATTAATTTTAGTAGGGGGAGAGCCAGGCATAGGCAAGTCGACTTTGATGCTCCAACTGGCTTTGTTTCTAAAAAAAATAAAGGTTCTTTATATCAGTGGAGAAGAAAGCGAACAGCAAATAAAAATGCGTGCTGAGAGGATTGGGACCGCAGGTGATCATTGTTTTATATTTGCAGAAACCAATACACAAAATATTTTATCACAAGCTAATGAGCTTAATCCAGACCTCATTATTGTCGACTCCGTTCAAACTCTACATTCTAATCATGTAGAATCACCCCCAGGTTCTGTCTCGCAGATCCGAGAGTGCACTGGTGAGTTTCAGCGCTTTGCTAAAGAGACCAACACCCCTGTTTTTTTGATAGGTCATATCACAAAAGATGGAAGTATAGCGGGTCCTAAACTTTTAGAACATATTGTAGATACAGTTTTGCAATTTGAAGGAGATAGCAATTATACTTATCGTATCATGCGAAGTCTAAAAAATAGATTTGGATCATCGGCAGAAATCGGAATCTATGAAATGATGTCAACAGGCTTGAGACCAGTACTCAATCCCTCTGAAATACTTCTTACTCAACGAGATGAAACCCCAAGTGGTATAGCCATAGCATCTATGATGGAAGGGATGCGACCCTTTTTAATAGAAACACAAGCATTGGTTTCTCCTGCCTTTTATGGAACTCCACAACGTTCTTGTACCGGTTTTGATACCCGAAGATTAAACATGCTTTTAGCCGTATTGGAAAAAAGAAGCGGCTTTAGATTTGGAGCTAAAGATGTATTTTTGAATATAGCTGGTGGAATCAGAGTAGACGACCCGGCTATAGACTTAGGTGTAGTAGCCGCCTTAGTTTCATCCTTTGAAGATATCAGTATTTCACCACAATGGTGTTTTGCGGGTGAGGTAGGACTGAGTGGCGAAGTTAGAGCCGTGAGCAGAATAGAACAACGAATTTCGGAGGCTGAGAAATTGGGCTTTGATCGCATATTCGTTTCAGGATACAATAGCAAAACACTAAAAACCAGCAATCAAAAAATAGAAATTGTATCTATTCTAAAAATAGCGGAATTGGTGAAATGGATATCTTGATAGATTTACTCTCACATGTGTCCCATCGGGGTCTTCCGCTTCGGAGACCCCGATGACCAGAATACCTGAATCACTGAATTTTATGAAAGATATGAAAGCATGAAAGTAAATATATGTTTTTATTCTCAAAAGGTTTCTCTATTTTCTTCATTCATTTTTTTAGAAAAAAGGAATCAAAAAATCGTTCGTTTCAATCACTCCGTGTGAAACGAACTTGCTCCCCGCCCAACTCTTCGCTATCTTCACTTTCTCCATTATCCAACTTCTAATATTCGAACATCCAATATCCAACAATCTAATATTCTCACCTCAACATCGTCACGACTCCATGAAACGGCAGACCATCTATACGGCTATGATACCAGTATGCGCCTGTGGGCTGGGCTGTGCCTCTGTAAGTGCCATCCCATGCAGTATCTCCTTCGTGTACTATCTCGCCCCAGCTATTGTAGATGCGCAGTAGCTCTACCTTGCAGGGTTTGGAGCAGAGCGGATAAAAGGTGTCGTTTTTGCCATCGCCATTGGGGGTGAAGGCGGTGGGGTGGGCTACTCGCAGACTATCTGGAGTAGGAGGTGTGGTATCACATACTGCTGCTGGCTTTAGGGTGATGTAGAGGGTATCCCATCTACCACTACAGGAGGCGGTGGTATCTGCTACCCATATTTGCCCGTGGTCGGCATCCCTGCCGACAAACCAAATATATACATTTAAATCCAATCTTCATATCTAGATAGAAAAGAAAAATGGGATTCATTTTTTAAGTAGAATGATGCTGAGGAATAAAAATATTCTTCCTCACTTTTACTTAGTCGCCATTTTGATTGCAGAGGATTGAAATGGATATAATCTACTTTTTGACTAGCTACCGCTCTGTTATATATTTATATAGACAAACTTCTCCTTTCCAAAAAATGGTAATGTCGATCATTTTGAGTAGAATTATATTTTTGTAAATGAGAATGACTATCTACCAAAAGAGCATTCCGAAAGGCGTATCCAGTAAAACTTTTAAATCTGCCACCTAAATCGTATTCAGGAATTAAGCTAGTCCATAAGACGTGAATGTGATTTGGCATAATTACAAAAGCATGAATTTTTGCCTTATCACTTTGAACCATGTATTCAAATGAGTTTATCAAAATATCTTTCATTTTATCTTCATGCAGTAAATTTTGCCACAAATTGATGGTAGCTGTAAAAAAAGTCATCATAGATAGGCTAAAGATAGTGATTTAATTGAATGGTCGGCAGGGATGCTGACTATGAGCAAAAATAAATATTTTGATTTTACTCAGAGCATGTTAGTACATCAAGAATAAGCAAAAAGACTAACTTTTTTTTAAACAAAACCGTGAAATTGATATTCATTAACTCAAAATTGAATAGTCAAAAATCTAACATTCTAATATCTAACCAAAAATTCACTAATAAGCACATCTCTAAATCATCCTATTTTTTCTTTTCTTTGCTGAGTATGTCGAAACTAAAGATACTCCAACTTTGTAAAAAATTTCCATATCCCATAAAAGATGGAGAAGTCATCGGTATTATCAACCTCACAATCGGATTTCATTTTCATGGTCACAGCACTACAGTACTTGCGCTTAACACGTTAAAGCACTTTTTTAAGCCTGACCAATTACTAACTGATATTAGTAAAATTGCAATTTTCAAAGCTCAAACAATAGATACATCCATCAACATAAAAGATGCTTTTTTAAACCTTTTTACACAACAATCCTATAATGTAGAACGGTTTTATAGCTCAGATTATGAAGCGAGCATATATGATGAAATATTAAATGGTGATTTTGATGTTGTTTTGCTTGAAGGAATTTACCTAATGCGATACATAAGATGTATCCGAAAAGCTATTGCAGCTCGTAAAACAGGGATGAAGATTCCTGTAGTGATTCAACGTCCTCAAAACGTTGAGTTTGTCATTTGGGAGAGATTAGCGGAAAGCGAATCTAATTTTCTTAAAAAAATATACCTCCGTTTTCTTGCTAAAAGGATGAAGCAATTTGAAATCAAAAATATTAATCAAGCTGATGTTTTAATCCCTGTGAGTCAAGTAGACTTAGATATTTTCAAAGCTCATGGATGTACTTTACCTTCTACTGCTATACCTACTGGTTATGTGTTTGATACTTTGTCTGAGATTGATGTTGATAAAGAAAAGAAAGCTGTTGCATTTATTGGCGGTATGGACTGGATGCCTAATAAAGATGGTGTAAACTGGTTTTTAAATGAAGTATGGCCTATCATTATAAAAGCTCAACCAGACGCAGAATTTTATTTAGCAGGCAGAAATTTTCCTGAATCTCTTCATAGTCTCAAAGCAAAAGGTGTAAAAGTTTTAGGAGAAGTAGAAGACGCAAAATCGTTTGTGAAAAGTTATTCTATTTCTATAGTGCCACTTTTTGCAGGTAGTGGTATGCGAGTGAAAATAATAGAATCTATGGCTTGGGGAAGAGCTGTAGTATCAACATCCGTGGGCGCTGAAAGCATTGCCTATACTCAAGATAAGGATATAAAAATAGCTGATAATGCGCAAGAATTTGCCGATGCCATTATTGCTTTGCTCACTAATGAATCATTGCGTAAAAGAATGGGCGAAAACGCTCAAGAGCTAATAAAATCTAAATACGACAATAAATTAATTGCACAGAAAATTTTAGATTTCGCCATTACAAACAGTAATCAGTGAATTTACTTTTACTTATAATATTTTTCGTGTCAACCTCTTTGGTTTTCTACAGCTATGTTTTGTACCCTATTTTAATATCATTTTTAGCAAAGCTAAAACACCCAAAAACTGATGAAAATACGACTTTAGAAAAGCACAAAGTCATCATCTGGATGGCTGTATACAACGAAGAAAAAGTCATAGCGAAAAAACTAGATTCGCTACTCCAGACTACTTACCCACTAGACAAAGTAGCTATTTGGATTGGCTCAGATAATAGCAATGACGAAACAGCTAAGATTATACATTCGTATCAAGTAAAATTCTCTAACATTGTGTTTTTAGATTATAAAGAAAGAGCAGGAAAATCAGGGGTACTCAACAAAATGCGGAAAACATTATTTGAACAATATGCTGCTAATGAGCTACAAACTACACTACTAATTCCTACCGATGCCAATGTGTTTTTTAAGCCCGACACTATCCCCGCTCTTACCCAAAATTTCTACGACCAAACCATCGGTCAGGTAGGGGCAAATATTGTAAACACTGGAGTTTCCGAATATGGTATATCAACTCATGAAAAAGCCTATATCAACAGAGAAAATACAATTAAATATAACGAAAGTGCCTTTGGGGTAATGCAAGGGGCATTTGGAGGATGCTATGCCATAAGAGCTAATCTAATGCCTGAAATTCCAGTGGGCTTTTTGATGGAGGATTTCTTTATCAGTTTACATGTTTTACAGTCTAGGTTTAAATGTATTTTTGAACCAAAAGCCATTTGTGAAGAAGACTTACCAGATGAAGTCGCGGAAGAGTATAAACGAAAAGTAAGAATCTCATCTGGAAATTTTCAAAACTTAAAATATTACTTTAGCTTTTTATTAACTCCCTCTTTTAATTCTTTTTGTTTTTGGTCACACAAGGGAATTCGCTGGATTACTCCATTTCTATTAACTTCGGCTCTTCTTTCTTCTTTGGCTTTGATAAACACATTGCTTTTTCGTGTTGCCTTTGTAATCCAACTTTTACTCCTATTCTTCCCTCTTTTTGATAAAGTTTTAAAAAGTTTTGGAATACATATCAAAATAGTCCGCCTTATTGCTTACTTTTACCAAATGAATCTAGCACTTATACATGGTTTTTGGCTTTATCTAAAAGGTGTAAAAACAAGTGCTTGGACACCAACAAAAAGAAAAATAAATAACGATGTTTAATACAATAGAGGACGCTATAGAAGATATAAAAAATGGGAAAGCTGTTATAGTAGTAGATGATGAAGACAGAGAAAACGAAGGTGATTTTGTAGCTTCAGCACGGGCTTCTACACCAGAACTTATTACTTTTATGGCTAGAGAAGGTAAGGGTTTGATTTGTACGCCTATTAGCCCATCTATAGCACGTAGATTAAATCTCGAATTGATGGTAAACACCAATTCATCAAGCCATGAAACAGCATTTACAGTCACTATAGATTTGAAAGGGTATGGATGCACTACGGGGATATCATCTCACGACCGATCAAAGACTATTTTAGCTATGATAAACCCCAATATTAGACCAGAGGAATTTGCAAAACCAGGTCATATTTTTCCTTTGATAGCTAAAGAAGGCGGAGTCCTAAGAAGGGCTGGACACACAGAAGCTTCGGTAGATTTATCTATTTTGGCTGGACATGAGGAGGCTGGAGTGATAGTGGAAATTCTTAATGAAGATGGCACTATGGCTAGACTTCCTCAACTGCTAGAGATTGCCAAAAAGTTTAACCTCAAAATCATTTCTATAAAAGACTTGATAGCTTATAGAGTGATGCATGAAAAAATCATAAAAAGAGAAGAAGAAGTAATGATGCCTACAGCTTATGGTGATTTTAGATTAGTGGCCTATACACAAGTAAACACTAGCGACACACACATGGCTTTAGTAAAAGGAAATTGGAAGCAAGACGAGGCAGTTCTTGTACGTGTTCACTCATCATGTG
Source organism: Chitinophagales bacterium (assembly GCA_044360745.1). GTDB lineage: Bacteria > Bacteroidota > Bacteroidia > Chitinophagales > LD1 > CALAYL01. The sequence goes on along the minus strand of JBIKJU010000025.1, from coordinate 7,002 downwards.
CAACTGGCGATATTTTAGGTTCACTTCGATGTGACTGTGGCGATCAGCTACATGCAGCTATGAAGCAGGTAGAAAAAGAAGGAAAAGGAGTGGTATTGTATATTCAACAAGAAGGTAGAGGCATAGGTCTTATTAATAAATTAAAAGCCTACAAGCTTCAGGAGCAAGGATTAGACACTGTAGAGGCCAATTTACATCTTGGATTTAATATGGATAATAGAGATTATGGTGTAGGTGCTCAAATTCTTTATGACTTAGGAGTACGAAAAATGAAGCTCATGACAAATAATCCAAAGAAGCGAGTAGGGTTGATTGGATATGGTTTAGAAATAGTGGAAAATGTGCCAGTAGAAGTAAACCCTAATCCACACAATAAATTTTATCTTGAAACCAAAAGAGATAAGATGGGACATGAAATTTTAAAGAAATAAAATCTACATCATGCGTCAAGTTTTATTGTATGCCTTTACTCTTTTGTTGCTAACAAAATCTGTAGCCCAGTCGCCATTTGGTTATCGACCTGAAATTGCATTTCCTATTGGTATCACTGCGCTGAGTTTGTTTGGTGCTGAGCGACAAATTGCCTCAAAGAAAAAACCTAAGTCGGTAGTATTTATAGAAAGTCTAAAACCAGAACAAGTCAATAAATTTGACCGATCGGCTATTTTCCAAACCAATAAAGGTGCTCGAATAGCTTCTGATGTTATGCTTTTTGGATCTGCGTTGATACCTCTACCACTGCTCGCTGATCAGCGCATACGTAAAGATTTTGGCAAAGTAGCCTTAATGAATGTAGAAGTGTTTTTGTTGAATGCAGCACTTACCAATTTAGTTAAAACATCTATAAGTAGACCTCGACCATATACTTATAATCCCGATTTACCGATATACAAAAAACGCAGTAAAGATAGCTATATGTCCTTTTACAGTGGCCACACTTCTACCGCTTCTAGTCAAGCCTTTTTTGCTGCAACTGTATTCACCATGTATAACCCTAAAAACAAATACTTACCGCTAGTTTGGGCAGGGGCAGCTAGCTTTCCGATTGGTATGGCATTTTGTAGATATAAAGCTGGCAAACACTTCTGGACAGACGTGATTGTAGGTTATTTTGCTGGCGCTATCATTGGAGCAGGAGTACCGATGTTGCATTCTAATTTGGTGTGGAAGAAGTAGCTTGTATTTTTTAAAGGAATTGTTCTACCATGACTCGTGTTTCAAGAAACACACAACTTTTTTCGATTCGTGAGGACACAAACAGAGGTTAAGTTTGAATTATAAAATGGAGTTGAATTATATTTCAGAATATAGCCGAGAAGTTTTGCTACAAAAACTCGACTACGTTCATAATAATCCTGTTCAAGAACGATTGAAATTATCTGATTTGATAGAAAATTATTACTTTTCAAATGCAAACTGTTATTAAAAAAATGAAACCAGGATTTTATCACTCATTATATTGAACATGTATAATTCTAAGTCCTTGTTATTGATAACACTAATTAGGCCGAAATAAGATAAAATTTGATTCAATGGACAAAATTGATTTAGTTACAAAAAAGATAAATGAGGGAAAAATAGATGAAGCTAAGCTCATTTTTGCAACAGAAATTTTCTTTAAAATTTTTGATTCTAATTACTATGAATTTTTAGTAAGTGATTTTAAATTATATATCAAAAAGTATTCAGATTTACTTTTTGGCAGCAATGAGGGGTATATTCAAAGTTATGATTTTTATGACAATACATTTGATAGTTCTAGAACTTATATACAGGCTCTTATAGATGCTAAGTTAAATATAGAGAAAGGAAAGTACAATGCAGCAAGAACGGAGTTAAAGGCAATTGGTAGTTTTCTGATTTCTAATAAAATGATATATGAAGATTTAGTAACTTCATATTATACAATGCTCTTTCATTTAATAACTGATTTAAGACAAAATGATAAACTAAATCAAGATAGTGAAGAAGCTCTAATTACTTTTTTTAAAGTCATAAGGAAAAATCAATATGAGAAGTTTGAGCAGTTAGTTGATATAATTTTTAGAGATTTTAAAAGTGTTATTTTAAACAAGTTAAAAGCTGAAAATGATTTTCTTTCAGTTTTTGATTTAGAATTTAATGTTCAAAAGAAAAATGCAGATAATAGTGCGATTGATATAGATAAGGCAATAGATGATTTTAATTCCCAGCTCCTATCTCTAGTTGGTATTAACAGGGTAAAGGAGGAGATTCAGCTGTTAATAAGCTTTGCTAAGATTAATAGAGCTAAAAAGGAAAAGGGGATGAAAATACCTAATGTGTCTAAGCATTTAGTTTTTACGGGAAATCCTGGAACTGGAAAAACTACCGTTGCTCGTTTATTAGCTTCTATTTATTACAATTTAGGATTATTAAGTAATGGTCAATGTATTGAAGTAGAGAGAAGTCAATTAGTTGGAGAGTATGTAGGACATACTGCTCCAAAAACAAAAAAGATAGTTGAGAGTGCTAAAGGAGGGATTCTTTTTATAGACGAAGCATATAGTTTAGTGTCAGGATCCCAAAATGATTTCGGAAATGAAGCAATAGAGACGTTGCTTAAGTTAATGGAGGACTATAGAGATGATTTGATTGTAATCATAGCAGGATATCCAGACAAAATGGATACCTTTATAAAGTCTAATCCAGGTCTAAACTCGAGATTTTAAACCAAGCTACACTTTGACGACTATTCAACATCTGAGTTATGTGAAATCTTTGTAAAATTTGCTAACGAGTTTGATTTTGCAGTTGAAAATAGAGCATTAAAAAAGTTGGGGGAAATAATTGATGTTCGAAAAAAGCAAGACAATTTCGGTAACGCTAGAGAAGTAAGAAATATTTTTGACGAAGCAGTAAAGTTTCAAGCAAAGAGATTATCTAGCCTAAGTAGTGTTACTGATAATGAATATCTGAAAATTTTAAGTGTTGATATACCAGATTAATTTAAGTCTCTGCTGGGTCTTCCGCTTCGGAGACCCTGCAATATGCCAATGTTATAAATCAAAATGAATATGAAATCGAATGATGTTCTTTAACTTACATGACCGAAAAATATAGAATTTATAGTTGATTTTCGGAGTCTCCGAAGCGGAAGACCCCGAAGGGTAAAAAATAAGTTAGTCCTCTTCTGATACCTCATACCTAGGTAGTTTTACTACTGAGGCAGGAAATCTATTATTATAACAATCAACAACTTCTGATGGAAGTCCTCCACTACGTAAATCATTTTTTTTGATCCAATCCATCAACTCCTTTTTAAATGCTTTAACATCGGTTATACCAAGTATTTCGTAAAGAACTTTATATGAAGTACTCTTCTTCATTTCACCATTAATACCCTTTGATACCAAACCAAAATTAGAAGCGTCATATGAAAACATTATTCTTTTTTCTTTCTTGTCAAAATAGAACTTGTCTTCTATATCACCAAAAAAATAAAATTCACCCGCACTTAGTATTGCTCGTGGTTTTCCATCTATAATTCTGTAATCTGTCAATCCAAATCTATATCCCCACACTTTCGTGAAATCAACTATGTACTCAGAAGACTTATCTCCTCTATTATAAATTCTTACGGTGCTATTTAACCTGAAGCCATTTTTTCTTTCATCAGTCAATTTTTTATTTAAATAATCTTCCTGAGTTAAATACAATCCACATTGAGCAGACAATAAATTTGAAAAAATCAATAAAGCAATAAATAGAAAGTTTTTCATAATACTCTAGTTTTGTTTTAGCAAGTTTAGTACTTTTAGACGAGAAAAAAAAAGTTCAAATCCTAATACCCCAAATTAGGTCTTAGCCATCGTTCCATTTCGCCTGCGCTCATGTTTCTTGATTTTGCTAGTGCCTCTACTTGGTCTCTTTGTATTTTCCCTACACCAAAATATTTAGCTTTAGGGTGAGCGAAATAAAATCCACTCACGGCTGCAGTAGGGTACATAGCGTAGCTATCGGTAAGTGATATTCCTGCTTTTTGTTCTACATCCAAAATATCCCAAATCGTTTTTTTCTCTGTATGGTCAGGGCAAGCCGCATAGCCAGGTGCAGGCCGTATACCTTGATATAATTCTTTTATTAAATCATCACTCGCAAGGTTTTCATCTTTTGCAAATCCCCAGTATTCTTTTCTGACTTTCAGGTGCAATAATTCCGCAAAAGCCTCTGCCAGTCTATCCGCCAGCGCTTTGAGCATGATTGCAGAGTAGTCATCATGTTGTGCTTCAAATGCTTTTACTCGCTCTTCGATACCAATACCCGTAGTCACCGCAAAAGCTCCAATATAATCATCAGAAGGCGCTATATAGTCAGCCAAACAAGCATTAGATTGTGTACCCGCTTTTTTAGTCTGTTGACGAAGGAAATGAAAATGATGACTTTCATCTTCTAATATTACTTTTTCACCTTCACTGTGTGCTTTGAAAATCCCAAAAATCGCGTTGGCAGTAAGCCACTTTTCAGAAATAATTTTTTGTAGCATTTCCTGTGCTTCATTAAATAATTTTCGTGCCTCCTCACCATATCGTTCGTTTTCAAAAATCCGAGGATAGATACCACTCAACTCCCACGTTGCGAAAAATGGCGACCAGTCTATGTACTCAGAAATTTCTTGAAGACTATAATCGAACAATTCAAACTTTCCTATTTGATTAGGAACAGGCACTCTTTCTTGATCAAAATTTATCTTGAGTTTGTTTGCTCTAGCTTCATCTAGACTTAGATACTCCACATCATTTTTTCTATTAGCAAAATCTTCACGCATTTTATTGAGCTCTGCTTTTACTTCTTGCTTAAAAGTCTCGCTTGTATCTTTACTCAGTAAATTACTAACTACAGTCACACTTTTAGATGCATCTAATACATGCACCACAGTACCATCAAACACGGGGGCTATTTTTACAGCAGTATGTATCTTAGATGTAGTAGCTCCTCCTATCATCAGTGGCTTGTTGATTTTCAGTCTCTTCATTTCAGCAGCTACATGTACCATTTCATCAAGCGATGGAGTAATTAATCCACTAAGTCCTATTACATCTACGTTTTGCTTTACAGCTTCTTCTAAAATCTTTTCGCAAGATACCATTACACCCAAATCTACTATTTCATAACTATTACAGGCTAAAACAACTCCCACAATATTTTTGCCAATGTCATGTACATCGCCTTTTACAGTAGCCATCAGCACTTTGCCCACTGCCTGATTGGCGATGCCACTAGCTTTGTTTTGTCGCTTTTCTTCTTCTAAATATGGCTCTAAATAAGCTACTGCTTTCTTCATCACACGAGCACTCTTCACTACCTGCGGTAAAAACATTTTACCACTCCCAAACAAATCGCCAACTATGTTCATTCCTCTCATCAAGGGACCTTCAATAACGTTTAGTGGTCTGCCATATTTTTGATATGCCTCCTCAGTATCTTCATCAATAAAATCTACTATACCCTTTATCAATGAGTGCGCTAATCTGCTATCTACGTCTTCTTCTCTCCATTTAGTATCAGCCACTGCGGCTACTTTACCTTTACTTTTTACCGATTCTGCAAACTCCATCAAACGCTCTGTAGCATCATCTCTTCTATCGAGTAATACATCTTCTATTCTTTCTAACAAATCTTTAGGAATGTCATCATACACTTCTAACATTGATGGATTTACAATTCCCATATCCATACCATGCTGCACAGCATGATATAAAAATGCAGAGTGCATAGCTTCTCGCACTGTATTATTTCCTCTGAAAGAAAAAGACACATTCGAGACACCTCCGCTAATTTTAGCATATGGCAAATTTTCTTTAATCCATTTAGTAGCATTAAAAAAATCAAGTGCATTTTTCCTGTGCTCCTCCATACCTGTAGCCACTGGGAAAATATTAGGGTCAAAAATGATATCCTCTGCTGGAAAATCAATTTCGTTTACTAAAATTTTGTAAGCCCTTTCACAAATTTCTATCCTTCTTTCAAAACTATCAGCTTGTCCTACTTCATCAAATGCCATGACAATGACTGCTGCTCCATATTGTTTAATTAATCTAGCTTGATGTTTAAATTCTTCTTCTCCTCCCTTTAGAGATATGGAGTTTACAATTCCTTTTCCTTGAATACATTTTAGTCCTGCTTCTATTATTTCCCATTTTGAGGAATCAATCATAATTGGCACACGAGAAATATCTGGCTCTGCTGCTAACAAATTCAAAAAAGTGACCATACTTTCTTTACCATCTATCATACCCTCATCCATATTGATATCAATGACTTGAGCCCCTCCTTCCACTTGTTCGCGAGCTACACTGAGCGCTTCATCAAATTTCTCATCTTTAATCAATTTCAAAAATTTAGACGAGCCTGTCACATTTGTTCGTTCTCCTACATTCATAAAATTAGACTCTGCCGTAAGAACCACTGGCTCTAATCCACTCAAACGCATAAACCTTAAAGGTTTTGGTCGTTTGCGAGGAGGATACTTTTTGGCAATACTTGCAAATACTCGAATATGATCTGGCGTAGTACCACAACACCCTCCAATAACATTGACAAAACTACTTTGAAGAAAATCTTCTAATGCCTCGCCCATCATTTCAGGCGATTCATCATAACCTCCAAAAGCATTTGGAAGACCAGCATTTGGATATGCAGATGTAAAACAAGTGGCGGTCTTAGAGATAGCTTCTATATGTGGTCGCATATCCTTTGCGCCTAGAGCACAATTTAGTCCTATGGAAAAGGGATTGACATGGGCTACAGAGGTGTAAAAGGCCTCAGGAGTTTGTCCACTCAACGTTCGACCACTAGCATCAGTGATAGTACCCGAAATCATAATCGGTAAATCTGTACCGAGTTCTTGTTGTACTTTGTCGATTGCAAACAAAGCAGCTTTAGCATTAAGAGTATCAAAAATTGTTTCTACCAATAAAATATCACTACCACCTTCAATCAATCCTCTTGTTTGTTCTGCATAAGCATCCACCAATTGATCAA
>JBIKJU010000177.1:0-4629 GCA_044360745.1 Chitinophagales bacterium | reverse complement strand
CAATTATCCTTTTTTACATATGACAGGGCATGGAAATGTAGTTTTTAATGATGCGGAGCTAAACAATCTTAGAACTTATTTAATGAGTGGTGGTTTCATTCATATTGATGATAATTATGGTATGGATAAGTTTATTCGCCCACAGCTCATGAAGTTATTCCCTGGTCAAAGTTTGGTCGAGCTTCCTTTTGCTCATCCTATTTTTAATCAAAAGTTTGATTTTCCTAAGGGATTACCCAAAATACATGAACATGAAAACCAGCCTGCTCATGCTTATGGATTATTTCATGAAGGAAGATTAGTATTGTTTTATACTTTCGAAACGGACTTAGGAGATGGATGGGAAGACCCAGAGGTGCATAAAGATAGTTTAGAAAATAGAGAAAAGGCTTTAAAAATGGGGGCTAATATTATTCGATATTGCTTTTCTAATTAGAAATATTTTTTTCCTTTTTAAAAATGCGGATTTAATTTCCATTTTTCCTATATTTGCAATCCTAAACATGGTGGGTGTAGCTCAGTTGGTTAGAGTAGTGGTTTGTGGTACCATTGGTCGTGGGTTCGAACCCCATCATCCACCCCAAGTTAAAGCGATGAGTCTTCTGTCTCATCGCTTTTCTTTTTCTTAGCTATATATACAACTCCTGCTACTAATAGAGACAAACCAACAATTACAAAAATCAATGATGATAATTCTTTAATATCTGTTTCCATTTTGATTAATTTACAGTGTGTATGATAAAGCTATCAATTTTTTATAGAGTTTTTGATTTGGTTTTGAAATTTTTAGTTCAAACGTCTATCCTATTAGCGTTTTATGGTGTTAGTTTATATATATTTTTTGAGGGTAGTTTTGAGTTTAAAACATTTTCAATTTTGTTTTTATCTATAGCTTATGCCTATGTTTTTTTACGTATATATGGCAAATATTCAAACTTGTCAATGAATTCTTTAAAATTCAAATTAATGTTGAATAATGATTTACTGATCCTTTCAATTCTATTGATGATACTCGTGCTCTCGTTTGTAATCTATGATTTTACATTTGTTATATTTAATTTTTTTCATGCTACTGCTTTATTCTTTTTAATACTTTATGGGGTATTGCGCTTTCATATAAGATCTTCATTTGTATGGTTTTCTTTCTCGAAGATTGGTATAGTAGCCATAGTATGGTCATTATTTATTTTAGGTTTTATAACTTCACCAAGCTTTTTTATTGGAGCATCAATATTTTTTATGATTTTAGGCCTTATGATTCCTTTTGAAATTAAGGATATAAAAAAAGACTATGAGGATAAGACTTTATCTGTAGTTCATGTTTATGGTATACAAAATAGTAAGGTAATCGGGTATGTTTTTTTTGGATTGTCTTCGCTATCTTTCTCATTTTATAGCACACAAATTAGTTTTTTGTCAGCTTGGGTTGTTTCATGCATTATTGGCGCATTATTTTTGTTGGTTTGTGATGAATCAAAAAGCGACTTTTTTTATTTTGTACTAGTTGACGGAGTCTTGGCTTTACCTTTATTTTTTAAATTTATTTTACTTTCGTTTAGTGAATAAAAAAATAGTTTTCTATTTTATCATAGTCTTTTTTTCAATAGTGATATTGGAAGTGAGTTCGTTTTTTATGATCAAACTTTTTTATAATAGAGATATTCCTATTAGTACACTAGAACTTAATAAATATGGTAATTCAAATGGACTAAAGTCAAACTTAAATACTTTAGTATGGGGTAAAAAGTTTAGTACTGACAGCATAGGTTCTAGACCAGCCAATAAATGGACAAAAAGGCCAAAGCGAGTTTGGATAGGCGACTCAGTTTTAGAGGGACTAGGAGTTGGGGACAATGCATTAGTCACTTTTTTAATTCAAAATGGAGATACTGTTTTTCAACATCTGAACTTAGCTCATGCTGGGAATAATACTCTTGATTACATTAATATTGTAAATGCTATAACTGATATATTAGATGAGTCTTATATAAGCGATACCAAATCTATATCAATTGTATACTGTATCAATGATGTTTATGCCAAAACGGATGAACAAGTAAATATGAAAAGGTCTGCACCTCTTCAATTGATTGCTAATTTTCTACGAATACTCAATACTTATAAGCTTGTTCGTTTTATGCTTTTTCAGAATTCTGATTTTTATTTCAAATACGATAGTTCACTTTATCAGGATGAAGAAAACTTATTGCGAATTGAAAATCATTTTAAAGCTATAAAGGAAACTTGTGTATATAACAGTATAGAATTGAATGTTTTTTTAATGCCTTATAAGTCACAATTTAAAAGTCGTGACTATAATCCTCAACTAATCTTATCAAAGATACTAGATGCTTTATCGATATCAAATACAATTGTTGATGATCGCTATTTAGATGTTAATCAGATTGATCGCTACTATTTACCTTCAGATGAAATTCATTTTTCAGTTGAAGGTCATAAAGCTTTAGCAGAAATCTTCATGAAATTTTGAGCTTTTTTATTTAATATTGACAACAAAATAGGAATATGGTAAGAAATGATTGGACGATAGAAGAAATTAATAACTTATTTCACAAGCCACTTTTAGAGTTGATGGTAGATGCCGCTATAGTACATAGAACATATAATACCACAGCTGAAGTACAGGTATGTACATTACTATCAGTAAAAACTGGTGGCTGTCCTGAAGATTGCTCGTATTGTCCTCAAGCAGCACGATACAACACTGATATCAACGCTCATAAGCTAATGAAGTATGAAGATGTAGTAAATGCTGCCTTAGATGCTAAAAACTCTGGCTCTACGCGCTTTTGTATGGGTGCAGCATGGAGAAATGTAAAGGACGGTTCTGAATTTGATAGAGTAATAGATATGGTAAAAGGAGTGAATGCACTGGGGCTTGAGGTTTGCTGTACACTTGGAATGCTTAACGAAGATCAAGCTGCTCGACTAAAGGAAGCTGGATTATATGCATACAATCACAATCTAGACACATCTGATGAGCACTATGATGAAATTATTACTACTAGAACATATGAAGACCGATTGCAAACTTTGAACAATGTGGAGCAGGCTGGAATCAGTGTTTGTTGTGGAGGGATAATAGGGCTTGGCGAAACAGATGCCGATAGAATTAAATTACTTCATACTCTTGCAACTCGAGAAATGCATCCAGAGTCAGTGCCTATCAATGCTCTAGTACCAGTAAAGGGAACCCCATTAGCCAATCAATCTAAAGTAGATGTGTGGCAAATGGTGCGTATGATTGCAACTGCTAGAATTTTGATGCCTAATGCAATGGTTAGATTAAGTGCTGGAAGAAATGAAATGACGATACAAGAACAATCACTTTGTTTTATTGCTGGTGCAAATTCAATTTTTGCGGGAGATAAGTTATTGACTACTCCAAACCCTGAAGTAGATGCTGATAAAATGATGTTTGATCTTTTAGGTTTGACTCCTCGTGAAAGTTTTAAAAACGAAACAGCTGATGTAATAGCAGCTTCATGTCATTCATAAATCATTATTTAAGTCAACGACTAGAGGACAGATCTTCTGACAACAATCTTCGGAGATTGTTTGTAGATGAAAGTTCTGCTGATTTTACGTCTAATGACTATATCGGTTTATCTCGATTACAATCTTTTCATGAAAGTATCGAGAAAGAAATAAAAGAACAGCATTTTTTGAATTATGGTGCTACTGGGTCAAGGTTGTTAGCAGGAAATTCTTACTATACACTCCTTGTAGAAAAAGAGATAGCTACCTTTCATAAAGTTGAAAGTTGTTTGATTTTCAACTCTGGGTTTGATGCCAACTATGGTCTGTTAACTTCATTGCCTTGCCAAAATGATAAAATTATTTTAGATGAAATGGTACATGCTTCTATTCATGATGGTGCAAGAGCATCAAAAGCTTCAATGATTTTTTTTGAGCATAATAACGTAAAGCATTTAGAGCAGATATTGAAAGAAAGTAAAGAGGAGTGTAAATATGTTGTTGTGGAATCTTTGTATTCTATGGATGGTGATTTTGCTCCATTGACAAAAATTTGTGAGTTGTGTAAACTGTATAATGCAGCATTAATAGTAGATGAAGCTCATGCCGTAGGAGTGATGGGTGAAATAGGGGAGGGTTTAGTTCAGTCTTTAGGATTGGAAAATGAAGTATTTTGCAGAGTGGTTACATTTGGTAAAGCACTTGGCGCTCATGGTGCTGCGATTTTGGGCTCTCAATTACTCACCACTTATCTAGTCAATTTTTGTCGTTCTTTTATTTTCACAACAGCTTTGGCTTCGCATAGTATAGCGGCAATCCGTGTTTCCTACAGGCTTTTCCCAACTTTACAATCTTCGCGCCAAAAACTTTTCGATAACATTAAATGTTTATTAGAAAACTCTAACATCAACGGCAATATGAAAAGCCCTATTCATAAATTTATAGTTGGGGATAATGATAATGCTGTAAAATTATCTTTTTTACTGAGCGAGCATAAGATTGCGGCTCGTCCTATCCGATACCCGACTGTGGCTAAAGGGCAAGAGCGTATAAGAATTTGTTTACACAGTTTTAATAGCTTTGAAGAAATAGAAAAAATGTGTGGATTGATAAATGAATTTAATACAATCA
>JBIKJU010000175.1:0-4669 GCA_044360745.1 Chitinophagales bacterium | reverse complement strand
GTTATAGCTGATTTTATGCAAGCAATTAAGCTGATAACAAAGGCTTTTGATAATGTGTTTGATAGACCATTCCCTTATGTTATGGCAATGCATCAATCACCCGTAAATTCATCTGAATGGATGGAGTGCGATAAGTTTTATAGGTTTCATGTTGAGTTTTACCCACCACTTAGAGCCAAAGATAAGATAAAATGGTATGCAGGTAGCGAGCTAGGAGCTGGAGCTGCAGCCAATCCTTTAGATGTAGATGAATGTGCCGCACTTCTAAAACAACATATTTAATCTTACTTATCATGAAAAAATATTTCGCTCCTGGAAGAGTAAATTTTATTGGAGAACACCTCGACTATAATGGGGGCCTAGTAATGCCATTTTGTATAAATAGCGGCATAGAAGCTATAGTTACAGAACGAAATGATAATCATATTTCTTTGAGCTCTTCATCACATATTCAAAATTTCACTTTTGACATTAATAATTTACCTGATTATGACAAAACCAATGAATGGAGCAATTATTGTTTAGGAGTAATAAAGTATTTAAAAAGCATAGGAATCCCTATACCGTCTGTAGATATAAAACTTTCTAGCACGCTGCCTGAAGGCTCTGGCTTATCTTCCTCTGCTGCATTAGAAGTATTAATTGCATTCATTATTTTATCAGAATCGAATACTACTTCTTTAAGCAGGAAAGATATTGCAGTACTTTGTCAAAAAGTAGAAAATGATTTTATAGGTGTGAAGTGCGGTATTATGGATCAATATGCAATTGCAAATGGAAAAGAAAATTTCGCTATACTTTTAGACTGCGAAAAAATAGAACATGAAATGATACCGATGGATTTAGATGATTACAAGATTTTAATTTTAAACACCAATAAACCTAGATCGTTAATCAAATCTGCATACAATGAAAGGAAAGCTAGTTGTGATGAAAGCTTAGATATTCTCAAAGGAAAATACCCCATAGAGTCACTTGCTAAAGCAGAAATAGAAATGTTATCTCTTTTGCAAGACGAAGTGCTACTGAAAAGAAGTAAACATGTGGTGAGTGAACAAATGAGAGTAAAACACATTGAAAAATATTTAGAAAATGGCGATTTATATACCGTAGGAAAACTTCTGACAGCATCGCATTTTTCATTGAGGGATAATTATGAGGTATCATGCGTTGAATTAGACACACTAGTAAACTCAGCTTTATCTCAAGAGGGATGTATAGGCGCACGAATGACTGGTGCGGGTTTTGGCGGTTGTGCGATAGCTCTAGTAAAATCAAATAAAATCGAAAAGTTTAAAGAAAAAGTAAAAGAAGAATACTACAATTCTACTAGTATAACCTGTGACATCATAGAAACAAAGGCGGAAGAAGGAGTAAGAAGAATCTATTGATATTGAAATAAAAAGCGAAGATAAACCACTTCTTTCCCTTTTGGCGTTTGAGAGTAATCAAGAACAAAAGTGCCGTAGCTAGGATGTTTGAAATATACATCATCTAACAAGCTTCGTGTGTTGGGGTTTTTCTCAGCATAAGATAACCAGCCATTATCTTCTTTAAAACTATTTCTTAGTTGTTTCAAAAAACGATAATAGGTCTGTGAAATGTTATTTGAATAACCCGACTCTGCAAGAACAGATACATAATCTTTTTGAGAATATTGAAAAGGAAAAGAATAAACCATACTATACAACTCCCCTGGTATTTTCAAATCAGTATTGTATACATACTTATAATTCCATAAATTGTTTTTTAACATAGAATTTTGAGAAATACCTTTGACTCTAAGATCTGAAGACGAAGATAAAACTGTTATGATTGCCTTTACTAAATAATCAAAATTAGGTTCATTAAGACTAACATCTATAGTTTTAAAATCCTTGTCAACTTCTATAAAGTTTTCATTAAGTGACCATAAAGTGTAATTCAAAATCTGCTTGGTTTTATCAGAAAAAACATACTCACTTTTTAATTTGTCCTTCACAAAAATATAAGATAAAGATGAAGAGTCTGATAAAGAAAATCCATCACTAATCATGCTTTTGATAACATCTCGATTTTGAATAGCAAAAGGGATTTTTCCTGTAAATCGATTATACTTTTTGAAATCAATAATTAAAGAATCGTATGCTAATAAAACAGCTGTAATCGTTTGCCTATTAGGATTAGTATAAAACTTAATGCCTAAGCTAGGGCTTGAAAGTTGGTTACCTATTTGATGTGTTGCACGAAATTCTGTAAACGAATTACATAGAACTGATTCATTAATAAAACTAAGTATAGCTAAATCATTTTGAGCTGATAAAAACTGAGAAGTAAAGAAAAGAAAACCAAATAAATAAATTTTAATCATAGTAAAGTAAAAACCGAAGATACAATACAGATTCTCCACTCGGCTTTTTGTGATAATCTAAAACTACAGAACCAAATTTTTCATTCTGTACTTCAAAATCCTTTAATGGGAAATTAGGATCTTCGTCTTTCGGGTAGGAATGTCGCCAACCTTCAGTTGTTTGAAAATCTATTTTTAACTTTTGAAGTGTTTCATCATAAACAGATTTAAAACTTGAATCATAGTTGCCTTCCTTTAATACAGAAACAAAATCCTTTTGAGAAGTTTGAAAAGGGAAAGAATAAATGAAATTATATGACTCTCCAGGTATTTTCAAAGTAGTAGGATAGGTATACTTATAGCTCCAAAAGTTAGAAGTAGAAGATAAAGCACCAGCTTTTATACTTTCAAAGTAGGTTTCAGATCCAGATGCCAATACTGTAAGTAGTGCTCTATAAAATGGAGATTTTTTTGAAGATACAATAGGTTTAGAAGATGAACTAGATGATAAATCTGAGGGCTTAAAATCTTCTATATTCACTCTATCTCGATTAGAGCGATTGGTTTGTTCGCTTACTTTAGTTTCATTGGTTGGCTTAGTATTATTTTCGTCTGGAACCGTTTTTAAAATATCATCAGTTACAACATCATAAATCAACTCATCCTTCTTCTGATTAGGGTTATATTCAATTTGACCGAAGGATAATCCTATCTTGATATACTCTAATTTTGATTTTGATTTGTTTTTAAATTTCGCGAAAATGACAACTCCATTTTTATTGAAATTTACGAATTCTTCTCCACCACTTTTTTCTGGACCAAGTTTGTCTCTTAATACTGCAAAGTCATCATTCATCGTTATACCGAAAGGCATTTTCCCATCAAACATTTGGTACTTTAAATCCCCTACTTCATAACCTTTACCAGCAAAAAACAATACTGTAATCCTTTGTGTTTCTGAGTTCCTTGACATTCTAAGACCTTTTTCTGGAAGCGAAATTTTTCTTTCGAAACCCCACTCTTCACTAAAGTCTTTATAGATTTGAGAGCTATCCTTTACTTGCCCTAAAACATACAACATACCATCTCCAGAATACTTTTGAGAGTATGATAAAGCAGTATTAAAAACTAACAATAAAATTAAAAAAAATCGCATAGCCAAAATATAATCAACAATAGTGCAAAACCTTACTTAAGAAAAGGAAAATTTTTACCATTAAAAACCGCGCTAGCTCCTAACTCCTCCTCTATTCTCAATAGCTGATTATATTTGGCGATTCTGTCTGTTCTAGATGCTGAACCTGTTTTGATTTGCCCACAATTTAAAGCTACTGCTAAATCAGCTATTGTGACGTCTTCTGTTTCTCCTGACCGATGGCTCATTATAGAAGTGTATCCATTGTTTTTGGCAAGACTCACAGCATTTATAGTTTCAGTAAGTGTCCCTATTTGATTTACTTTCACCAAAATAGAATTGGCAATATTTTGATCTATACCCTTTTGAAGCCTATTTACATTAGTCACAAACAAGTCATCACCTACAAGCTGAACTTCAGCCCCTATTTTTTTTGTAAGCAACTCCCAACCTTTCCAATCATCTTCTGCCATTCCATCCTCTATAGAAACTATAGGGTATTTTTTACACCAATTTGCCCAATAGTTTACCATTTCTTCTGATGTCAACTTCTTGCCATTAGACTTGTGAAATTGATACATCTTTGTTTTCTCATCATAAAATTCAGTAGTAGCTGCATCCATAGCAATTTGAATGTCAACTCCAGGTTTATAGCCAGCTACTTCTATTGCTTTCAAAACTGTTTCTATTGCTTCTTCATTTGAAGCTATATTAGGAGCAAAACCACCTTCATCTCCCACATTTGTAGAATAACCCTTTTTCTTTAACACTGTTTTCAGGTGATGAAAAATTTCAGTACCCATCTGCAATGCTTGAGAAAAACTCTCAGCACCGGTAGGCATAATCATAAATTCTTGAAAATCAATTTTATTATCAGCATGTGATCCTCCATTAAGAATATTCATGAGAGGAATGGGTAAGGTATTTGCATTTACACCTCCTATATAGCGATAAAGACTAAGATTACTCTCCTC
Source organism: Chitinophagales bacterium (assembly GCA_044360745.1). Lineage (GTDB taxonomy): Bacteria > Bacteroidota > Bacteroidia > Chitinophagales > LD1 > CALAYL01. Next base: position 231 of record JBIKJU010000175.1, on the reverse strand, counting down.
TGCTGCAGCCTTAGATACTGCCAAAGATACTGCTAATATTGCATTTGCACCTAGTTTAGATTTATTAGGAGTACCATCTAATTGTATCAAAAAATTGTCAATTGTGTTTTGTTCTAAAACTGATAATCCAACTAATGCAGGTGCTATGATTTTATTGACATTGCTGACCGCTTTCAGCACTCCCTTGCCAAGGTAAAAATTCTTTTTCCCATCTCGAAGTTCTGTCGCTTC
>JBIKJU010000174.1:0-4706 GCA_044360745.1 Chitinophagales bacterium | reverse complement strand
AGCTACTGTAGAAAGTCTATACCTAGATTATTTGACTTCTGATAATTTTAATGCACAAGTAACTCAACAAACTGATGGTGGATTTATTTGGAATGTAAATACTCGTTACAAAAATACGGACAATTTTACATTAAAGTTTGCTTCAGTATTTTTTGATAGTTTATTGATCAACTTATTTAATCAAGCTGGTACTCAAGTAGGAACTACTTATGTGCCAAGAGCTAATACTACACTTACTGTAGATTCTGTAGAGCTATTGTTTAATCACAGAAAAACAAATGCTACTACAGACTCTTTAAAAGTTTCAGTATTTAATCTATCCACTGTAGCTTTTGCAGGCACTGGTGCTGCAGGTGTAATGAACTTTACTCCACTTTGGGATACAATTATTCAAGTTACATCTCAATATCCTTTATTACAAGGTTCACAAAATTTCTCTTTGTTAACGCTAAAACCAGGGGTTACTCTTCCTACAGGAGCAGCTTTTGGTGTTCATGTTGACTATTCTGGTGATACCGCCACTGAGTTTAATATGTATGCTGGTTATAAAGAAAATTGTAGCGATTCTTTCGGTGCTAATCCATCAGTTGTAGAAGATAATAGTATTTATTACATCAATTTTACTCAACAAGGTCAAAATCTTTCAGGTATTAATAATTTAGGATTTAATAGACCTACTTGTGGTGAGTTATGGATTCAAAACTTCTCTATTTTTGCTTATGTTTCTACGCCAGTCAATTTTACCTCTCCTATTACTTCTGAAGTTAAAGTTGGATGTCCAGGTACTACTTCTCAATTGACTACTTTCCCTATAGGTTCTGATTCATTGGCAAATCCAACATTTGCTTGGTCAGTTGTTCCTTCTACAGCAGGTTCTTTTGATGATGCTACAGCAGCAGACCCTATTTTTACTTTTGGAGCTCAAAGTGGTAGAATAGAACTTAGAGTAACTGATGATGCAGGAAATGTTTCTTTCAATAAAGATTCATTCACTGTAAGATCTATTAATATTAGTATTGCTCAAAACCCTATTACTCTTAATTGCGGTTCTACAATCTCTATTCCTACCACAGTTTCTGGATTTACTACAGGTACTCGTAATTATTCTTGGAGCAGTGGTCAAAATTTAACGACTGGTACATTGCCAGGAATAAATAGACCAGGAACTTATACTGTAACTGTTACTAATTCTGTTGGATGTACTGCTACTACTAGCACTGTAGTTCAATATCCTAATGGATTAAATAACGTAGTAAACTTTACTTTACCTTCTGATGCTGGAAGACCATTTATTTGTACTAATAGAGAGTATACTTATGTGAATACTACAGCAAGATTAACTAATTGGACCTCTGAGTGGGCTTTCCAAGGTGGAGGTTTATCTCAATTGACTAATGGAACAAATACCTTTACAACTGTAGGTAACTTATCAGTGAAATTAACAGTAGATAGTGCGAATTGCAAATTTGAAACTACTAAGTTAGTTTCTACAAGGAGTTGTGCGAGCATTAATGATGAGTCTTTTGAAAACACTATTTCATTATTGCCTAATCCTACTAATGGAAATGTAACGTTAGAAATGGCTACTATAGCTGATAAAGTAAATGTAGTAGTATTCAACATTTTAGGTTCTAAAGTGAAAGAATTTAACGAAACTAGCAATGGCACTTTGTCTAGAAACTACAACATGTCTGACCTTTCAAATGGTACTTACATCGTAAGAATCCAAAATGGTCAAAAAACAGCTACTAAACGTTTAGTTATCAATAAGTAATTACAATATCATTGATATACTTGGAAAGCCGCTCCCAAAGGGAGCGGCTTTCTTATTTATATTTCTTATTAATCTAATAAAAAAATGTACCTAGTCGATTCTATTTCTATAATAAACTTAGATGTTAGAAACTAAACCATGAGCCTTTCTAAATCATCAAAGAATGTTGGATACGATTTATTTACAGCTGTATAGTTGTCAATCTTAATTTCACTATCAGCAACTGATGCCAAAATTGCTGTAGCCATAGCTATTCTGTGGTCGTTTCTTGATGAAACTATGCCACCTTTGACTTCTGCTTGAGAAATGTACATTAAATCACCTTGAAGATCTATTTTAATATTTAATTTTAAAAATTCTTCTTTCAATGCTGTTGCTCTATCACTTTCTTTATTTTTTAATCTCGATACTCCTTTTATTACGCTTGTCCCTTCACAGCAAGCGGCTAAAGCGGCTAAAGGTGGAAAAAGGTCTGGGCAATGAGTAGCATCAAACTCAAATGCAAATAACTTGTTTTTTGAAACAAGAATAGCGTCATCTAATAGTTCTATATACGATCCAGATTTTGATAAAGCGTCAATGATAGCTCTATCTGCTTGAGCAGAATTTACATTTAATCCCTTTACTAAAATTTTACCAGAAATAGCAGCACCTACCAAATGAAAAGCGGCTCCACTCCAGTCGCCCTCTACAAAATAGCTTGTTGATGTTGGAGTTTGGTTACCTCGAATTTCAAATTTCATGTAATTTGAGTGCTTAATTTTTATTCCAAAATGATTGAGTAAGTATAATGTCATCTGAACGTATGGAGTACTTTTGAGTTGATGCACTTGAATAGTACTATTCCCTTTCATCGTTGGAAGAGCAATCAAAAGACCTGTAAGTAATTGAGAAGTTTCTGATCCATCTATTTCTATATTTCCCGCTTTTATTTGCGTTAAGATATTTATAGGGAGTAAGCCGTTTGATGATGTTGAAGTTGAACCAAGTTTCGTCAGTGCTTCTATTATCATTCCTACTGGTCTTGTCTGAAGTGAACCTTCTCCAACTATTTTAGTTTTTCGATTATAAGTAGCAGCAATAGGGCTAAACATTCGTGCACATAAGCCAGACTCCCCACAATTTAAAATTACATCTTCATCATTCTGATTTCCTTTGCTGATAAATAAATCATTTTCAGAAAAATATGTTTTTGCACCTAGTTTTTTGATAATTTCTAAGGCTACTAAAGCATCGTTGCTCGGATAAAAATTGCGAATAGTACTTGGCTCATTACAAAATGATGCTATTGCTAAAGCACGCTGCAGATAACTTTTTGACGCTGGAGCGACAATCTCGCCTATAATTGGTTTTGGCGATATAGAAATAGATAATGTATCATCATCAATCTTCATTGCAGTTGAAGGATTATATCGTCTAGTTGTGAAGGTGAGAAAGATATTATTTTGGCTTCTCCAATTTTATTAAGCAAGATAAAATCAAAAGATGAACCAGATTTTTTCTTGTCTTTAAATACTAACTCTTTTAATGATTGTAAATCAAGTTGTGATATATCGGTTGGTAGACCTGTACTCTCTAAAAGATCTTTTATTATTTTTTCTGATGAAAGGTCAAGTTTATTAATTAAGACAGCTATTTTGTTGGCAATTATCATCCCTAAACTTACAGCCCTTCCATGTGGAATCCCATATTTTTTTTCTATAGCATGGCCAAAGGTATGACCAAAATTTAGAATCTTTCTTACCCCTTTTTCTTTCTCATCTTGATGAACAATATCAGTTTTTATTATTACAGAGGTAGTTATAATTGAGGATAAAATTTCTTTTTCTAATGAAAAAATAGCACTTAAATTTTGAGCTATAAAATTTAAATATGATTTGTCTTGAATGCAAGCATGCTTAATAATTTCAGCCAATCCATTGATGATTTCTTCTTGTGGTAAGCTAGATAAAAAGATTTCATCTATTAGAATAAACTCTGGTTGAGTGATAGTGCCAATCATATTTTTATAAACACCAGTATTAACTCCATTTTTGCCACCAATAGAAGCATCTACCTGAGCGAGGAGGGTAGTAGGGACAAAGCCAAATTTTATACCTCTCATAAAAATAGAGGCTACAAATCCGGTTATATCACACACCACCCCACCTCCAACACCTACTAAAAAGTAAGTTCTATCTGCACCAAGGTCCAAAAGTTTACTGACTAGTTCTTCAATAAAGGCCATACTCTTTTGCTGCTCACCAGATGGAATAACAATGGTATTAAAAGATTTAAAGATATATTTGTCACAATGAAAAACATGTTCATCTACGAGAAAGATAGTCTTATCACTATTGGGTAAATAATTGCTTACATTAAGGTAAGATTCACTTATATAAATTGGAGTATTATGGTAGTTTAAAGTTTTCAATGAATAGAAATGATTTTTAAGCATGCAAAAATAAGAATATTGCTATCTAATGCTACAGATTTATTGAATGCTTTTATGAAATTAGTTAAAAAGAATATCTTTTTTTAATAAATAGTAATGATTTATGTAGATTTATACAAATCATTTTCAATCTGAAGATTTATTATTACTAACAACTAAAAAAGATAGAATTGAAAATTTCATTTCATGGAGCCGCACAAAATGTAACTGGAAGTAAACATTTGATAAAAACAGCTAAAGGAAAACAAATTCTACTTGACTGTGGTCTCTTTCAGGGTCATGGCAAGGAAACTGATGGACTCAATAGAAATTGGGGTTTTGAGCCAAGTGAGGTGGACTATCTAATTTTATCTCACGCTCACATTGATCATTGCGGGTTAATTCCCAAACTTATAAAAGATGGATTTTCTGGTCCTATTTTTTGTACTCCTGGCACTTTTGATTTGATGAAAATTTTGCTTTTTGATTCTGCAAAAATTCAATCTTACGACATTCAAT
>JBIKJU010000173.1:0-4708 GCA_044360745.1 Chitinophagales bacterium | reverse complement strand
TAGGCTATTTTTTGCAAATAGTTTCTATCGAACACTTCACCTGATTTTACTACGCCAAATACTTGTTTTAAGAGTTTGTTGCAGACCGCTATCACAGCCAGTTTTTTATTCTTTCCTTTCGCTACTAAACGATCGAATAAGGCTTTGCAAGCAGGATTCGTTTCTTTGGCATTTAGCGCACACATATACAGTGTATGCCTAAGACGCCCCCCTCCTTGTTTGCAAATTCTTGTCTTGCCTCGTATACTTGTTCCGCTTGTATATTCTTTTGGACTTAGCCCTGCATAACAGATTAATTGTTGATACGTTTCTGTGTTTTTGAAGCCCTGTGTACTTACTATTAATATAGACGTGGCTCGCTTACCTATCCCTACCACACTACTCACTTGCTTAACCAAATCAGGTTGCCATTCGGCTAGCTTTTTAGCTAAGGTGTCTTCTAATTTTTGAAGTTCTAGACCAAGTTGTTTGAGCAAATGCTTATACCCTTTTTCTACTTCTTTTGTATCATAATCGAGCTTTGACAAACTGTATAACTTATTTTTAAAGCTCGTGATTTCTTTCGTCATACTCTCTATTGCATTATTGAGTGTTCTACACTCAAAGTAAAGCCTATCGGGCATTACATACTTCTCTGGCGAACGCTCAACTCCATAATGATAGATATGTTTCGCATCTTTCTTATCGCTCTTGGTACGTTCCAGATGCATTTGTATATAGCGTTTTATTTGCAAGGCGTTCACTACACTATAGCTACTCTTTTTGAACTCTAAATAGAAGCATAAGGGCAAATGATATACGCCTGTGGATTCCATCACAAAGTGATAATGGATACCTGTTTTACGAAGCAGTATCTTAAAGCCTTCTTTGCTGTTGGGATAGGTTTCTGATTGATAATTTCCCATTGGATCTGGGTAATATACGTCTAGCGTTTCTCCTGAAATGTCTATTCCACAGTAGTGAGTCTCGATGGATTGTTTTTGTTTCATGGGCATTTGTTTTTGTTTGTTTTTTAATGTATTTTTAGGAATCCTAACAACAAAACGGAAGAACGTTCTTTCCTTGGCTACTATCCTAACACAAGCTTTTTTGCTTACCGAACTGTACAGCTTTAGGAAAGATAAGAGCAAGGGATAAGCGTGTTAGACAAGCTTTTTGCTTTAGGGGTTTGACTATCTTATTCTTGCTCTGTTCTTTCATCTTTTTATATTCGTTTTGGATAACCAAATTTAGTAAAATGTAAACATAGGACGGGTTTTGCGTCATGCGGGGTGAGGTGCAAACTTGGAGCTTTGTACTTCTATTCAAGTTCAGTGCAGGTTGACAGTTTTGTGCTCCGAAACCCGCCCGAACGTAAAGCCCGAACCCGTTAGTGGCAATTTTATGACCGACATTCTAAAGACAAGCGAGAAACAAAAATGAAAATTTGCATAGCACAAACAAAACCAATAAAAGGGAATATTTTAGCCAACATTGAAACACACAAAAAATTTATTGACCTTGCTTTGACACTAAATTCCGAAGCAATTTTTTTTCCTGAACTTTCATTGACCGGTTACGAACCAGAACTAGCAAATGAATTGGCGACAAATCAAAATGACAGTCGCTTAGACATATTTCAAAATATCTGTAACAAAGACAATATCATTATCGGGCTTGGTTTGCCGACAAGAACAGAATCAAAAATACGAATTAGTATGATTGTATTTGAACCAAACAAACCAAGACAAACTTATTCAAAACAACAACTACATTCAGACGAACTTCCATATTTTGAAAATGGAGAGGGACAAATTGTAATCACGAAAGACAAGACAAAAATTGTTCCAGCGATTTGTTACGAAAGTTTACAACCGATACATTCCGAAAATGCTTTTAAACTTGGTGCTGATATTTATTTGACGAGTGTTGCAAAAACAGAAAATGGCGTTGAAAAGGCATTTAAGCAATATCCAAAAATAGCAAAGCGGTATGAAATACCTGTTTTAATGTCAAATTGCATTGGCTTTTGTGATAATTTCTTAAGTGTTGGGAAAAGTTCTGTTTGGACAAAAGATGGGAAATTAGCAGGACAACTTGACGATAAAACGGAAGGAATTTTAATTTTTGACACAGAAACAGAAAAAATAATTGAAAGAAAAATAAAAAACTGCCACTAACAAGCAGTTTGGCGAAATGGCGGGTTCGGTGCTTTTTTAAAAGCGAAAGTGCTTAATCAAAGTTCAGGAATTTTTAGTAACTTTGGTGCTGAAAAACCGCCACTTCGCCAAGCTGCCGGGCGTTATAGGCAAGCATAAAAAAACCGACACAGCAAATGACACCAAGACTAATAACAATATTGACCTTACTAATTGGACTTGGACTTCTTTCATATTCCTTGACTTTGCCTTATTACAAAGACCAAAAATCGGCAGACGACTTAATCGGCAACTCATACGATATGGACAAGTCTGACTATTACAAAAAAGAAGCGGAACTAAGAACAAACAAAGTAACTTTTATGGACTTGGGTTCGGGACTTGCTATTGCTTCAGCGATAATTTTATTATTTTTAATATTTACAAAAGTCCAGACATTTAAGGACTTTAAAAACAACAAAACACTTACAAAAACTGCAACTTTCATTTCGGCAAACCTTGTTTGGCTTATACTATTGCCAGGGACTTATTGGTATTATATGTTTCGTGGTGGACGTGGTGACTATCCGCCATTTGCAGACAGTATAGGAATTCCATTAATGACGCAAATACCTTTTTACTTATTCTTACTTATTCCGCTAAACATTTTTATTCTCTTGACAACCATAAAAACAAATTTGCCGGCCAGACTTTTTGTAAGACCAAACAGTTACAACAGTACAACAATTTTGTGGGAAATATTTTTTGGCTTTTGGTTGCTTATAAACTTACTCTGTTTATATGGTTTTGTGGTTGACGGAGACCATTTTTCAATTCCAGTAAATTTATTTTTTACATTTATACTTTTGACTTTACGAGCAGGACAAATTAGTAAATATGAACAGACAGAAAAGAATGCCAGCCTATAACAGCACCTACAAGAAATTGGCGGTTCAGTGGGTAAATGAAGCTTTGTGCTTCGTATCAAGTTTGTCTCGTCCTAAAAAAAGTTTACAGTTTGGTTAATTAATCCTGTAATGAGTTTACAATTCCCTCTTCGTCCTGTAATGGATTTACAATAGTAGTTTTTTTCTGATAATAATTCTTCCATAATTTTTCTAGTTGTATCGTTTGTTTTGATTGATGAACTTCCTCAGGTGTAAAATTGCCTATGCTCATATGTGGTCTCTCTTGATTATAAAGAGCTATTGATTTAGCTAACAACTCTTTAGCTTGCTCTATACTTTCCACTTCATAATTATCTATATATTCATCTTTGATAATACCATTGATACGCTCTGCAATGGCGTTTTCCCTTGGGTCTCCACGCTCGGTCATGCTTATCATAAATTCATTGTTCTTCAATACTTCTACATAAGCTTGGCTACAATATTGTATTCCTCTGTCGCTGTGATGGATAGGCCTGCACTGGCGCTCTGCCCCCAAGGCAGAGAGCGCCATGTGCAAGGCGGCTATGCTCTCTGAGGCCTCTAGCGTTTCTCCGGCATGGTAGCCTATAATTTTACGTGAGTAGGCATCGGTTATAAAGCTGATATATAATTGATCACTCCTTAGCTTCCAGTAGGTAATATCGCTTACCCAGAGCTGATTGATGGCTGTTGGAACCATTCCTTCTACCAAATTCGGATATTTCCTAAAATGGTGATAGGAATTGGTTGTTTTAATCCTTCTATTGCGTTTACGTACTAATAAGTGATTCGCTGAGAGTAGGTCAAACAAGGCATCTCTGCCTATTTTGAGCTGATTCTCTAGCAAGAAGGGCTGTAATAGCTCATAAAGCTTCCGCGTACCCATCCTTCGATGGCGATGTCTTATCTGCCTTACTTGGTGTAGTATCAATTCATCTTCTACGGTTGTAGTGATAACCTCCCAATTATACTGATAATAAGCCTGTCTACTTACACCAAACCAACTGCATAGCTTGGCTAGTCCTATACGTGGAAAATTACTTTTCATTTCTTCGATGGTTTGGTGTTGTACTTTTTTCTGATTGGAATTTTAAATTCCTTCTCGGCTATATCTACCATCATAGAAAAGGCAATGGCCTTCATTTCTGCTTCTTTGAGTTGCTGTTCTAATTCAAAGATTCTTCGTTGCATCTGGAGGATTTCATTGCTTTGTTCTTCAACTTTTAAGGTTGGTTTGCCCTTTTCTTTTTTTGACATAGGGGTATTTTTGTCTTCTAATCTAGTCTTTTTCTTGGGTCGATAGCTTGAATATCCCAGTTTATGCATCCATCGCAACAATTGTCCTTTTTCTTCATCCTGACCTGTATACTTCTTCCATATTGCACGTTTGGTACAGCCATTAGAAATCATCTCCTGGATAATCTTATGCTGGTCTTCTACACTGAAATGACGGCCTGCCTTTTTTGTGATTTTCTTTCTCATTTTTTCTTATTTTTGTGTAAACCTATTTTAGGACAAGACAGTTCAGTGGTGACAGACAATTTTGTGCTTCGAAATCGCCAACTTCTTGTAGCTGCAAACCGTTATAAGCCATTTTAGGACGACAGAAAACAAGCGATTTAACCAAAATATTTCGTAAATTTGAAAAGCAATTAAGACACG
>JBIKJU010000172.1:0-4716 GCA_044360745.1 Chitinophagales bacterium | reverse complement strand
AAGATGCTCTAAATGATAAAGAAGCACCTTCTGATTTCTATGAGAAACTAGATACGATGGCGGAATCTATAGCACCAGGTTGTGATGGATTATACTTTCTACCCTGGATGTATGGAGAGCGTTCTCCTATAGATGATCACTATGCTAGAGGAGGATTTTATAACATGTCTTTAAAACATAGTAGAGCACATATAGCAAGGGCCGTATTAGAGGGAGTGGCCTTTAACAGCAGGTGGTTATTAAAATACGTAGAAAAAAACACAAATACCACAGCCAAAGAAATTCGATTCATTGGAGGCGGTGCCAATTCTACTACTTGGTGTCAAATTCTAGCAGATGTACTTAATAGACCCATTTTACAGATGGATGACCCAATACAGGCAAACTCTAGAGGTTCAGCCATACTAGCGTCATTAGCCCTTGGATGGATAAGTGAAAAAGATATATCTACTCTTTGCAAAGTCAAGAAAATCTACCAACCTTCAAAAAATTCCGCTGAACTTTACAACGATTTGTTTGATACCTTTGTTACTATATACGAGAGAAATAAAAATATCTATCAATATTTAAACAAAAAATTACATTAAATGAGTTCATTAGACTTTGTAACCAAAAATTTAGCGTGGCTACCAAAACCAATAGCAGGTTTTATAGAAAAACGAATGAAGAGCATACCTGCTGTTCAAAAAATGATAGATAGCGAAAACGATAAAATGGCTGACACGTTAGAAAAATCATTGAAGCCCTATAAAGAGGTTTATGCTCGTCATCACGCGCTCCCTAAATCAGGTATTCCTAAAGAGGAGGTACTAAAAGTAGTAAAAGAAATGTCAGAAAAAGAATCTAGTAGATGGCAACAGGGATATGTATCTGGAGGTATCTACCATGGAGCGCAAGAACATATTGATTTTGTGAATGAAGTATATGCCCTTCACTCGCAAAGCAATCCTTTACATGGAGATTTGTTTCCGAGTGCTACAAAATATGAGGCTGAAATAGTATCAATGACTGCCCATCTGCATGGACAAGGAAAAACTCCAGATAAAGCTGAAATCGTTGGCACTGTCACATCAGGTGGTACCGAAAGTATACTTTGCGCTATGAAAGCCTATCGAGATAAAGCACGTGAAGAAAGAGGAGTGACAGCTCCAGAGATGATTTTAGCTACTACAGCTCATGTAGCTTTCGAAAAAGCTGCTCAATATTTCGGCATAAAAATGGTGAAAATAGATATTGATGAGGATTTTAAAATGAAAGTTGTAGGTATTGAAAATGCGATTACTAAAAACACGATTTGTATTATTGCCTCTGCTCCTTCTTTTCCACATGGCATTATAGATCCAATAGATCAAATAGCTGCCATAGCAGAAAAAAACAACATCGGTATGCACACTGACTGTTGTCTTGGTGGGTTTGTATTACCTTTTGCAGAAAAGCTTGGTTATCCAGTACCAAAAGTAGATTTTAGAATTAAAGGGGTAACTTCCATGTCTGTAGATACCCATAAATATGGTTTTGCGTCCAAAGGAACTTCTGTAGTATTGTATAGATCAAATGAGCTACGTCAATATCAATATTATGCTACCACAGATTGGCCAGGGGGACTCTACATGTCTCCTACATTGGCAGGATCTCGACCAGGAGGACTGAGTGCTGCATGCTGGGCTACAATGTTGTCTGTAGGCGAAAATGGCTATATGAATGCCGTAGATGCTGTTTTTAAAACCGCTGATACCCTCAAAAATGGAATTAAAAATATTCCTGAGTTGAAAATTATGGGCGAACCTTTTTGGATTATAGCTTTACAAAGTGATGTGCTAAATATTTATGAAGTACTTGATCAAATGACAAAAAAACATTGGAATCTAAATGGACTTCACAAGCCAGCATGTGTTCATATTGCTCTTACACTTCGACATACAATGCCAGGCGTAGCAGAGCGTTTTTTGAGTGATTTGCAAGAATCAGTAGAATATGTAAAACAACATCCTGGCGAAAAAGATGGATTTGCTCCAGTTTATGGTATGGCATCAAGTATGCCATTTAGAGGATTGGTGAGTGATTTCTTGAAGAAATACCTTGATGTAGTTTACAAAGTTTAGGACTTTGTCTGTTTTATGAGATGTAATATTTCTGCTAAGATAGCTGCTGTAGCTCCCCATATCACTCTTTCTTGATATACAAAAGCTGGCACTTCTATCATCATATTTTGAGCTACTTTCACTTTTTGAAACGTCCTATTGGAGTCATCTAAGAAAAATGAAATTGGTACATTTATAATTTCCTCAACCTCTTTATCTTCCTTTTGGAAATTTAGTTTTTCTAAAGAGTAAGCCACAAAAGGATAAATGATAAAATTGCTTGGAGGAACATAAAGCTCTGTAAGATTTCCAACTATGGAAAATTTATGCGTATCTACTCCTATTTCTTCTTTTGTTTCTCTTAGTGCAGTCTCCAAAAAAGACTCATTGTGCTCTTGCCTTCCTCCAGGAAAACTTATTTGACCACTGTGAACTCCTTCATATTTTTTGCGCTCCGTAAGTACTATATGCCACTCATTACTTAGTTGATGAAAGAGCAACAAAACAGCACTAGTTTTTGGCAGAAATTTCTCAATCTGTTGTTTAGAGTATCGTCCTCGATAAGGAGGAGACATTGTGATATGAGCATCTTCACCTGGTAGTTCTTGATTGAGTAAGTTTTGAAAAAAAGATACGCTATTTAATGTCATGCTTTGCAAAGTTACTACAAATGGCATCTCCTACCAAAAAAATAGTTGAAGTGTCTACGCTTCTTAATCTAAAATTAACAAAACCATCGGCAGAAACAGTATAATCAATAATCACGTTATTGGGTAAAAAAACTGGCTTGATAAACTTAACACTAAACGATATTATAGACCAATTACAATGTTGCTCAAAATATGCAATGACAGTACTTATACTACACCAACCATGAAGAACTTTATGTTTAAATCCAAACAACTTAGCTAAAGTATCGCTTAAATGAATGGGATTTTTGTCACCAGAAACTGCAGCATATCTATTACTTAAATTAGACGCAAAAGAAATGACATCACTTTCATTTTTATACTTAAACTCCTTGTGAATAGTATCCTTTTTAGGATGCGTACTTTTTTTTGAAGATAAGTAAGCATTATGACTCTCACACTTTACTACTAACTGATCTACTTGATAGATTTCTGTAATTGACTCTAAGATTATTGATCCACCACTTCCAGCCCTAAGCTTTACATTAACTTTGTAATCAAGTGGAAGTTGAGTAGAAACTACATGATAGATATCAATCTTATTAAACACATGTACTAATCCCATTAGAGGTATTGGAAAATCAACTTTCAACATCAATGGGAGATGAATCTCGAATAAGGCAGGATACCAAAAGCTAGAATGAATCTTACTAAAGTCCCTATATCCAAAAAAATGATTGAACTTTTTTAGCTTTTTTGTATCAACAAGAATACTTTTTTTTGATTCCTCAAACTCATATTCTAAAATGTCCTCAGTAGGGCGCTTAAAAATACTGTAAAGTAAGTTTGGTATATGTTTTAACAATGAAGCCATATCAAAAAAAAACCCCAATGCAATGCAAAGGGGCTTTTAAATAATTTATTTAAATTTTAGTTTTTAAGAAACTTAGATGAGAATCTTACTTTTCCAGTGTTATCAAGCAAAGTAACGATATACATACCTTCGTTCAATTCTTGAACTTTAACTTCATTTTTATTAGTAGAAACTTCTTTAGAAATCAATGCTCGACCTATCATATCTGTTATTACTACTTTAGAAACTTCGGTAGGATCTACATTTACAAAAAGTGAGTTGATGGCAGGGTTAGGGTAGATACTTACGTTATCTTCGCCTAATGTATTGATACCAACACCAGAATACACTCTAACAGCTACTCTGGTAGAAGATGACCTAGTACCAGCAGTGATGGTGTAAGTAAATGTATCTTGGCCTAAAAAGCCAGTGCTTGGAGTGTAAATAACATTTTGCCCACTTACTGAAACGGCTCCATTTGGTGTAGTACCAGTAGGGATAGAAACTGTAAGAGAGCGACCATAACAATCAACATCATTAGTTGTAACTGCTATAGATTTAGGATTGTTTTTGAAAGTAGACGTAGTGTCAAAATTAGCAAAAGGTCCTGCTGAGAATGTAACAGTTGTGTCCACCAATGAAATATCATCAAACCAAGCTCTTCCTCCAATAGGTAAAGAGTTTGTAGAACCTTGCAATAATCCCTCTAATACGAATGGATTACTTGAAGATAGAATAATAACAACGCTATCTGGGATTTCGCAAGAAGTATATATAAAAGGTACTTCAAAACGAGTAAATGAATTCTGAGTTGCTGATGCATAAAAAGTAGCTGATGCAATAACTGTAGCACCTTTTTTCAATACCGCAATAGCTGCACATGAGTCAGCTCCTACGACTATTGGTGAATATCTATAAGAACCAGCAAATTTTTCTAATCTTCTTGCTGGAGAAATAGGCACCCCAGCACCAGGGATGCTTGTTGGTGAAAAAGATCCACCTGTAAAGCTTGTTAAATTTAATTTGAAATCACCACTTGCTACAAAACCAGGCAGTGTCAATTGGCTACCTAAAACAGGAATAGTCATAGTATCTGTTCTCAACTCCACAGAATAATTCCCGGTGTTTGAAGAAGATGATTGAGTACAAAAGG
>JBIKJU010000191.1:0-4346 GCA_044360745.1 Chitinophagales bacterium | reverse complement strand
GCATTATGAGGAGATAAGACAGCTCCAATATTCAAAAACTCACTTTTGAAAATTTTTGCAATCATATTTTTGTTTGAAATAATAGCACCAGCTATGACATCGCTATGTCCGTTTATATATTTTGATATCGAATGCAATTCTATATCAATCCCTAATTCTATACATCGTTGTCCAATAGGAGTACTGTATGTATTGTCTATAATGGTTAAGACATTATTTGCCTTGCAAATAGCCGAAATAGCTTTTAAATCTTGTAGTTCAAAAGTAAATGTATTAGGGCTTTCGAGATAAACTATTTTTGTATTAGATTTTATAAATCCCTCTAAGTCATTTGCATTTATCCCATCCCAAAAGGTAGTTTCGATTCCAAATCGAGATAAAATGGCCTTGCAAAATTTTTCTGTCCAGCTATAAGGATTTTGAATACAAATGATATGGTTGCCATGAGTCAGATTGGCTAACAGACTAATACTTATTGCTGAAACACCACTAGAAACGATGAGTGCATCATCCGCATTTGCTAATGCTGCTATTTTTTGTCTCAAAATATCCACTGTTGGATTGTTACCTCTTGTATATAAACTTGTAGATTGTTCATCTCTAAATGCAGACCTTAATTCTTCTACAGATTTAAAATAAAAATTACTTGTTTGATAAATAGGAGGTACTACAGGATTAGCATAAAACTTTTCTTCTTCACCTAGTAGATTCAATATTTCACTGATATTATCCATTTGTTTTTATCTAATATCGTTCTTGGGTTGGTATACTCTGTTCATCTACATTTTTGTAATAAACTGGAGGAGGGGGAGTGTAGTTTTCTTTGTAGCGTCTAAATTTTCGATTGCCTACACCCCAAAGCACTGCTCCAGGTACTGTCAATCCGATAGCTGGATTAATCAAAACTCCACCAATTAAAACTCTTAAACCTGTATTTCTATTAGAATTAAAATTTGACGATGGTAAAATACCAGATGCTATGAGCGCAAAACTCGTTGCAAATAATCCTAATCCAGCAATGGTAAGTCCCATGCCTACTTTTTTTTGTCTTAGTCCAGGTATTTTATTTACAAATTGTGGAGATTGATTTTCAAAAATGATAGTGTCTTTAAAGAATCTGTAAGGCACTAAAGGTGTATTTGCTATTGCTGATTTACTCATCACACTTAATACTATAAA
This sequence comes from Chitinophagales bacterium, assembly GCA_044360745.1. Lineage (GTDB taxonomy): Bacteria > Bacteroidota > Bacteroidia > Chitinophagales > LD1 > CALAYL01. Next base: position 3,167 of record JBIKJU010000191.1, on the reverse strand, counting down.
AATGAATAAATTGGTTGAAAGCAATCTCATATACTAAGTTTAAAAACTCAATATAAGTTGTTTTTTTTGATCTAAGAAATCGGGCAGCATTATTCCTTTTTTAGCAAAGCATAAAACAAAGCCACCACCGCCAGCTCCGCATATTTTTAAGTAAAATTCATTATTTTGTATTCCACTCCTCCAGTGCTTATGAAAACTAATGGGTATAAACTCTATCAAATGCTCTATTTGTGTTTGTGATATGATTTTTAAGCTTTTCCAAAAGTGGTCATACTTGAGATTGATAAAGCTCTCTATACAAATTTCATTGGCTGGAATGTAGGAATTAGAGAGTACATATTCGAAATTTGACTCCGAAGATTGTTCCATAAATTTATTAACCCAAATATTTGTTTTTCTAGCTATTCCAGTATTTATCAAATAGACATCCAAAAACTTTTTGTCTTTTTCTTTTAAGCTTATCTTTTCAGTTATATGTTCCTTTATAGTAATCGGACAATTAAGGTACGAAACTATAGGGTCTAACCCTGAGCTTTTGCCATGGAAACAACTTTCAATTTCGCCCAATAAATTTTTTATAATTGATATATCTAACTTTTTAGTTTTAGGAAAAGCATAAGCATCAAAAACAGCAGCTACTAAAGCTCCTGAACTACCTAACCCAAATCCTTGTGGGATGTCTGAATGAAAAACTAAACCATTTTCGATATCTTCAAGAAATGCATTGATATCTAAACTCTTTTCTAATATAGGTTTTGATAAAATATAATGCGCTAATGCCAATAGCGAATCATTGGAAGATTTGTCTTTAGATTCATCTAATTTTTCAAATGCAAATTGCCCATCATATAGTGAAATCGGCATGGCTAATCCTGTTGCTCCTTTATTGATAATGTGTTCGCCTAGAAGCAGTATCTTTGATGAAAAGGCCTTAAATTTCGTTTTTGTCTTCATCACCTATTTTATCAAAACCGGACCTTTGCCTACTTGATCAAAAATAGCTTTACCGTTTTCACAAAGCTCTATTAGCTCTAAATCAATAAATGTTTTAACCTTTTCAGCTATTTTTTTAGGATAAAGAAGATGGATGTTTGGTCCAGCATCTAGCGTAAAGAAGATAGGCAGTTTAGTATCTTCTCTAAAGGCCCTAATCCGCTCTATCATGGCAAGAGTATTAGGGGTCATAAGCGTATATGAAGGAGTAGAGCACATCATCAGTGCATGCAAGGTGAGCGCCTCACTCTCAGTTATGTCACCAAAAGTTTCTAAATCTCCCTCAGCTAGAGCTTTTATAAGTTTAGAAAAATTTTCATTTGCTTGTTTGTAACGTGCCTTTGCAAAGGGATTTTTGTCCATGAGCGAGTGTCCCACTCTACTCGATACTTTTTTTTCAGCAGCGCTTGCTATCAGGATCGTATTTTGAAATGTTTTAAAAACAGGATGTATCCAGTCACTACAATCAGTTGCAAATTTATCAGACGAGTTTTTTATTTGTTTAAACTCACCCCAAGAAGCCATAAGCGGATAAATAGATCGGCATGCACTACCAGAGCCAAGTCTAGCAAAGTGAGATGCTCTTTCTAAGAAATCTTTTTTGGGAGTTTTACGTTTGTTAAGCATATCGTCTATGCTGCATAGACAGAGTGCTAGTGCGCTCATAGCAGATGCAGATGAGGCTATACCCGAAGAGTGAGGAAAGGAGTTCATAGATTGCACCACTATCGAGTAATCTCTAAGGAATAAAAACTCTTTATGTATGCTTTCAAAAAACTTTAAAATTTTTAATCGAAATGCTAGATTCTCTTTATTTTCAAAATAAAATCGAAGTTCTATATCATCACTTGTTGAAAGTTTTGGCTCAATAGACAGAGATGTTTTCGAATAACATTCTTGAAGCGTAAAACTTATAGAAGGATTGTTTGGAAGTTGATTGCCGTGTTTTCCCCAATATTTGATGATGGCTATGTTTGAAGGACTTTGCCAGGTTACAGTTTTGATAGTTTTGTTATTCATATGATTGCTAGTTTAAAATTATTTCATCGTATTTAAAAATGATATGTATGTTTTTAGAGGATAAATAGTTTACAAGCTCCTCTTTGGTTTTTGTATTTACAAACAGCGCAAAATCACCTCCCCAGCCACCTAATGATTTTACTTCATCCCAATAGTCACTAAAAAGTTGATTTTTAATAGGTGTCAACTTTAAAGTATCACCTATTGTTTTCTCATGCTCATGAATCAGTTGACTAAATGCTGAAACAGAGGTGCAACCTAGTATAGCATTGGTGATTTCATTTATTGTAGAAACAACATTTTTTCTATCTCCACTAAACTGTTTGTAATGTTTAATTGATTCAGACGATAACTGTTTTTTACCTAAGTATGCAAAATATAGATGCTCCTTAAAGCTAGGATAAAAAGTTGAGTTTTGGACTAGCATTTCCCCATTTTTGTTGGTGTAAAGAATAGCATTTTTCGATGTTGCACAGGCAATATCATAGCCTGAACCACCTATAGTGTTATTGAGAATGGTATATGGATTCACATGACCCCATTGCGCTAAAAGTGAGATAAGTGTTGAGCTACTTCCCAGTCCCCATTCGTTTGGAAAATCAAGTTTTGTGGTTACTTTTTGTAAAGCGCAGTTTACTAAAAATGAAGGATTTTGTACTCTCACTGCTCTCAAAAAAATAGATAGTCTATTGGTTACTTCATTCGCTTCTAAAGCATTTAGATTTGACTTTTCGATAGTAGTATTTATCCATTCTTCGCCATTAGATTGCAGAGCTATCCATTGAAATGAATCGCAAGGTGTATCTCCTTCTTCTACAGTCAGATGTTGTCCTAGTTGAGTTGGTAATGCCAATGACAACGAGCCATCTAGTACTACATACTCCCCACTCAAAAGCAGTTTCCCATGCGCATAAAAGTGGTTGGTTTGCATACTTATTTTTTAGTTCGGATAGAGCTAAGGTAGTCGCGAACACCCGATACAGACACTAACTTGTCTTCAAAATGAGTTTTTGCACTTTCTACTTCTTCGTCTGTAGCTTGGAATGATGCTAGAATATTAGTGAGGTGCATTTTCATATGCCCTTTTTGGATGCCTGTGGTAGTAAGCGAACGAACAGCAGCGAAATTTTGCGCTAAGCCTACTGTGGCTATTA
>JBIKJU010000242.1:0-3423 GCA_044360745.1 Chitinophagales bacterium | reverse complement strand
AGAACAACGAAAAGTTGCAGTATTGTTAGGAGATGGAATATGGCGATGGAAAATGTATGATTTTCTTCAAAACAAGAATAACGATGGATTCAACGAGATTATCAATAAAATAGTTCAGTATTTATCAGTAGTGAATGATAAGCGCCCTTTTAAAGTCAATACTGCGAAAATGCTCTTTGCTGAAAATGAACCTATATTGTTTGATGCACAGTTATACAATGCTAATTTTGAAATGATAAACTCATCTGATGTAGAAATGATTCTAACTAACGAACAAGGCCAGAAGTTTGACTATAAGTTTAATAAATCAGAAAACTTCTATACTCTTAACGTTGGTTTTATGCCTAGTGGCAATTACTCTTTTGTTGCTAATACTAGTTTTGGTGGTGCTAAATTTTCCGTAAATGGAAAATTTAGCGTTTCAGCATTGCAGCTTGAATCATCTCAAATTGTAGCTAATCATGAACTTTTAAATCAGTTAGCTTTAGCTAAAGGTGGATTTATGACAACTATTAATGAAATTGACAAAATTACTGATAATTTGCTAGAAGATAGTAAATTGAAGTCATTGCTTTACGATTCGATTTCTATAGAAAATGGAATAAATTTAAAGTGGATTTTTGCTTTATTATCCATACTTTTGTTTTTAGAATGGGCATTGCGAAAATGGAGTGGAGGATATTAATTTTAGAAAAAACTTACTCAATATGGCTACAGAATTTATAATTGTTAACCCTCAGATTGCTCCTTTCGTTGGTTTAATTCAACTACATCGACCTAAAGATCGTAACGCTCTAAATCGAGAATTAATGCTTGAGATTAGCGACATTCTGCGTATATTTGATGAAGATGCTTCGATTCGTGTTATAATCATCACTGGTGGAGATCAAGTTTTTGCAGCTGGTGCAGATATCAAACAAATGTCAGATGCTACAGCTATCTCCATGCTTGAAGTTGACCAGTTTAGTACCTGGGATCAAATCAAAAATACTAAAAAGCCTATTATAGCTGCGGTTTCTGGCTTTGCTTTAGGTGGTGGGTGCGAATTAGCTATGACTTGCGATATGATTATAGCTTCTGAAACGGCTCAATTTGGCCAACCAGAAATAAACATAGGAACAATGCCTGGTGCTGGAGGAACACAACGTTTGACTCGAGCTGTAGGCAAAGCTATAGCTATGGAAATGGTACTTACAGGTAAATTTATTTCTGCTGAAGAGGCTTTTAGAGTAGGCTTAATTAATAAAGTTGTTCCAGTAGAGGTGCTCATGAAAGAAACCTTAGCACTTGCATCATCAATAGCATCTAAATCACCTATAGCGGTAAAACTTGCTAAAGAATCAGTAAACAAATCATTTGAGAGCTCACTTCAAGAAGGCTTGTTTTTTGAACGTAAAAATTTCTATATGACATTCGCATCTGAGGATCAAAAGGAAGGAATGAGAGCTTTTGTAGAGAAGAGAAAACCTGATTTTAAAGGAAAATAAAAAAAGTTTATAATTTTAATCTTATATGAGCAATGTAATTATATCTCCTTCAGTATTAAGTGCCGACTTTTCTAATTTAGGAAAAGACATAGAACTACTAAACAATAGTGAAGCTGATTGGATTCACATAGATGTGATGGATGGCGTTTTTGTGCCGAATATTTCATTTGGATTTCCAATATTAAGTGCTGTCAGAAAAAAAACTGCTAAAGTATTGGATGTTCATTTAATGATAGTTAATCCAGAACGATACATTCAACATTTTAAAGAGGCTGGGGCTGATTTACTTACTATTCACTATGAAGGAAATATTCATTTACATTCTATAGTACAACAAATCCAAGCAGCTGGGATGAAAGCTGGTGTGGCATTAAATCCAGCAACTCCTGTTAGTGTACTTTCTGAAGTTATTTATTTGTTAGATTTAGTCTTAATTATGTCAGTGAATCCAGGATTTGGTGGTCAAAAATTTATAGCAGAAAGTGTAGAAAAAGTAGCCCAAGCTAAAAAGCTAATCAAAGATAAATCCTCTAAAGCCTTATTGCAAGTTGATGGAGGTGTCACATTAGATAATTCAGGTGTATTAATTTCTAATGGAGCAGATGTTTTAGTAGCAGGGAGTGCTATTTTTAATTCTCCGGAACCTCTTATTACTATTAAAAAAATGCGAGCACATTCATAATATTATTGTTTTTATCACGTTAAGAACTCGATTTATCTATATTCGCTGTTGATGTATAAGTGTATTTTATTATCTTTTTATAAGCAAAAATTTGCATTAGTTTTCATCCTATTTTTAACTTGTTTTTCGACAGATGCTCAAGATTTTGCAAAAATAAAAGGGTCTTTATTATTGGATAATAAATCAGCAGCAAGTTATGTTTCAGTAGTAGTTAAAGATGCTCAAGAATATAATACTACATCTGATGAAAATGGAAATTTTGAGCTTAAAGTACCAGCTAATCAACAACTGACTATTGTTTTTACTTCTCTCAATGTTAAGTCATTTGAACGAATAGTTTCACTAAAACCCAATGAGGTGTTGAATATAGACGTGAAGCTCGATGGTAAAGAAAATGTTTTGAAGGAAGTAGACATCAAAGAAAAGTCAACTAGAGATCAAGGAAATATGAGTGAGATAAAAGTAGCTGAGATACTACTCCCAGATGCCGGGGGAGGGGGTATAGAGGCCTTTCTATCAGCTCAAGCCCTTGGATTTTCTAAAGCAAATGAACTTAGCTCTAATTACTCTGTTCGTGGTGGAAATTTTGATGAAAACTTAGTATATGTCAATGATTTTGAAATCATGCGACCATTTTTAATTCGCTCTGGACAACAAGAGGGACTTAGTTTTCCAAATCCCAATCTAGTAAGCAATATAAAATTCTCATCTGGTGGTTTTCAAGCTCGCTATGGCGATAAAATGTCGTCAGTGTTAGATGTAAATTATAAGCGTCCAAAAGCTTGGGGTGGATCTGTAAGTGCATCTTTACTAGGTTTTGCAGCTCATTTGGAGGGATGCGACAAATCGAAAAAATTTACTTTTGTGTTAGGATTTCGTCAAAAGCTTAGTCAGTATTTACTGAATAGTTTAGATGTGAAAGGCCAATATGCTCCAAACTTTTACGATGTACAACTTTTCGCAACATACTTAATCAATGAAAAGTGGTCGATGGAATTGATTTCAAATTATGCGAGAAACACATTTTTCTTTGCCCCCGAAACTCAGAAAACTAAGTTTGGTACAGTACAAGATGTGAAGCAGCTTGAAATGGCTTTTGAAGGTTCTGAAAATGATGTGTATAGCTCTTTAATGAATGGATTAGCATTAAATTTTTTCCCTAATACAAACACGAAGCTAAAATTGATGGGTTCTGTTTATAATAATAGAGAAGCTGAGCGCTTCGATATTATAGCAGATTATAGAATAGGCGAT
>JBIKJU010000171.1:0-4752 GCA_044360745.1 Chitinophagales bacterium | reverse complement strand
TTTATCTATTTATATTACTATAGAGGTGGAGATACACTCGCTTATTACTCTTGTTGTGACAGATTTGTGAAATTATCTCAAATCGACTTTGAGGCTGCCTTAAAATATCTTTTCACTGATAATGTTTATGCCTATCAACGATTTATGTCGATGGAATATAGTGACTGCAATTGGATAGGCAAATACAATTCAAGAGAGCTTGTATTTATAAAATTTTCTACAATCTTAAATTTCCTTGCACTAAACTCATATTTAGCATTATCGTATATTTATGCAACAGCCTCCTTTTTTGCAAGTTGGCGATTGTATGAGGTATTCAAATATAGTTTCCCAAACATTAAAAAACAGCTACTCTATGCTTCTCTTTTTGTTCCTACAGTGGCTTTTTGGGGTACAGGCCTTATGAAAGACACTTTAACATACATTGCACTTTGTTATTTAATATACTTTGTGTTTAAAGGTGTTATTCTTAAAATAAAAATATTTCAAAGCATAGCATTACTTCTATTTTTTGCATATGTGTTAGCTGTTATAAAAGCATATATTTTATTAGTCTTTATACCAGCAGGAATCACTTGGATTTTCTTACATTACAATTACCTAATTAAATCTTCTTTTCTGCGATTTCTTATTGCTCCATTTTTTATTGTAATGTCTATAGTTACGATTTATTTTATAATTCAAACTATTGAAGACAGTTTAGATCAATTTTCTCTTGAACAAATACAAAAAACTGCTGAAGGGTTTCAAAGTTGGCATACAAGTGAATCTAAGAATGGGGCTGGGTACAGATTATATTTTGACGGCTTTTCTGCCTCCTCTATGTTAAAAGTATTTCCCCAAGCGGTTAACGTGACTTATTTTAGACCATATCTTTGGGAGGCAAAAAATTTTATTTCGCTTATTAGTGCTGTTGAGAGTTTAAGCTTCTTGATTATTTTTATTTATTCAATTTTTATAAAAGCAAAATTTTTTGGAGCACTAAAAATGCTTACTTCGCATCCTCTTATTATCATGTGCTTAATCTTTACATTGCTTCTTGGATTTGCTGTAGGTCTCACTAGCTATAATTTTGGTGCACTTTCAAGATATAAAATTCCAGCCATGCCTCTTTTTGCTATTATGTTAGTTTTATTATCAAACTACTCAAAAAACGACAAAGCTAATTCTTAGATTTGTTCTATCTCCTCAACACTAGTTTCGCTACATTTTCTATATGAGTAGTCTGCGGAAACATATCTACTGCTCGCATTTTTTCTACCTCATACTTTTCGGAAAGCATTGCTATGTCTCTGGCTTGTGTAGCTGCATTGCAACTTACATACACTATTGCTTTGCTTTGGTGTTCTAATAAGGTTTTTACAACGTCTTCATGCATTCCAGACCGTGGTGGGTCAGTGACGATCACATCAGCCTTGCCATGTTTTTCTATAAAATCTTCATTCAAAATCATCCTCACATCACCAGCGTAAAAAGTGCAATTACTTACATTGTTGAGCGAAGCATTTTCCCTAGCATCCTTTATCGCTTCTTCTATTTGCTCTATACCTGTTATAGATTTACAAGCTTCAGATAAATAAATTCCAATGCTTCCAACTCCGGTGTATAAATCATACACATTTTCTTCACCACTAAGTCCTGCAAAATCTTTAGTAATATCATATAGTTTTATGGCTTGTGCCGTATTAGTCTGAAAAAAGGATTTTGGCCCTATTTTAAAGCTATATTTTCCCAATTTTTCAATGATATAATTTTTGCCGTAAAATGTAATAGGCTCTAAATCATAAATGGTGTCATTGCGTTTTGGGTTTATCACATACTGCAAAGAATTTATAGCAGGGAATTTTTCTTGTAAAAAATGCATCAAAGCAGATATCTCTTTTTCATTGTTCTCTGTAACACTTAGCAATACCAATATCTCCCCTGCTGCTGATGTTCGTATCATTAGATTACGTAAAAACCCTTGCTGCTGCTTAAGGTCAAAAAAACTAAGTCCTTGTAGTTTAGCAAAATTTCTCACCGCATTTCGGATTTCGTTTGCAATATCTGCCTGCAAATGACAGCGATTCACATCTATCACACTTGCAAAACTTTCTGCCACATGAAGTCCCAATCCATTTCTATCAAATTCCATTCCCGAATTTATCTCTTCTATAGTCAGCCATCTTCGATCTGTAAAGCCGTACTCCATTTTGTTTCTATAGAAATACTGATTATCAGAGCCAACTATCGGTAAGCGCTCTCTTACTTCCACTTTTCCTATTCGTTCAAAAGCATCGGAGACTATCTCTTGCTTAAATCTCAACTGTGCAGTATAATCTACTTGTTGCCATTTACACCCTCCACATACGCCAAAGTAATCACAAACGGGCTCTACTCTATCCTTAGAAGGCATCAAAACATCTCCCAATGAACATTCTGCATATTTGGATTTGCTTTTCAGTGTTTGTAAGTTAACAACATCACCTGGCACTGCACCTTTCACAAAATGCACTTTCCCGTCTATTTTAGCTATTCCCTTACCCTCCGAAGACATTCCTGTCACTTCTACATTCTCAATGGTAGTAGAAATATGTTTTCTTTTCATGCTGCAATTTAGTTAAAAAAATTAACCCTGTTTTTGAGTTCATCAATAAAATCCTACTTGGACGTTAATTTTTTTTATTTTCGCTTTCTTTATTTTGAAAATCAAATATGATAACTAAAATTTGCTCAACAAAAAAACAACTTATGATAAAAAAGTATTTAACGTTTGCTCTATGCTCTTTTGTGTTTATTCTTAGTGCTCAAAATGTAGATAAAAACAGCACGATTTTTTCAGTAGCAGGTCAACCCGTATCAGTTGATGAGTTTGAGTATGTTTATACAAAAAACAACATCAACAACCAATCTGATTTTAGCGAAAAATCACTAATGGATTACCTCAGTCTCTACGAAAACTTTAGACTAAAAGTAAAAGAAGCAGAAGCTCTTAAATTAGACACGATTGTTTCTTTACAAAATGAATTAGAAGGTTATAGAAAACAATTAGCAAAAAGCTTTTTAACTGATAGAGAAATCTCATCCCAACTCATCAAAGAGGCCTACGATAGAAGCTTAACAGAAATAAACACTTCACATATACTCGTAAAATGTGATGAAAATGCGAATCCTGCTGATACTCTTTTGGCTTATAAAAAAGCAATGGATATCCGAAAAAGAATTTTGAAGGGCGAAGACTTTGGCAAAATTGCTCAAGAACTTTCAGATGACCCTTCTGCAAAACAAAACAAAGGTGACATAGGGTATTTTACCGTTTTTCAAACAGTGTATCCTTTCGAAACAGCAGCCTACAATGCCAAAATAGGTGAAGTGAGTATGCCAGTTCGCACAAACTTTGGCTACCATTTAGTAAAGAAATTGTCTGTTCGTAATGCTCAAGGCGAAATTACAGTAGCTCATTTGCTGAAAAAATTTCCAGAAAATGCCACCCCAGATCAAAAAGCAGCGAGTTTTAAATTGATTGACTCAATATATTCCCAACTCAAAAAAGGACAACTTTCATTTGATGCTGCTGTAAGACAATTTTCTGATGACAGAACCTCTAAAAATAAAGGCGGAGAGCTTCCTCCTTTCGGTACTGGACGCATGGTGCCTGAATTTGAAAATGCAGCTTTTGAGTTGAACGTAAACGGAGACTTTTCTAAACCTGTACAAACAGCCTATGGATGGCATATTATCAAACGTTTAGATAGAAAAGAAATTCCATCATACGAAGAAACTAAAGCCGACCTAAAACGTAAGGTAGAGCGCGACTCTAGATCTCAAGTTGCTAAAACAAAACTAATTGATAGAATAAAATCAGAAAACGGATTTTCTGAGGCTTTAGCTAATAAATCACTTACTTTTAATACCATAAGCAATGATATTACTAATGGCATTTTTAGTGCCGATAGTTTAAAGATAAATCAAAGCATGACCCTCTTTTCTCTTGCTGGACAATCATTCAAAATTGCCGATTTTACAAAATATGTTGAGTCTATAAAAAGAAAGCGAGCAGACAAAACCAAAGACCAATTGTTAGCAGAATACTATGACAATTTTGTATCTCAAAAAGCATTGGACTACGAAGAGTCTCAACTCGAAAAGAAAAAGCCTGAATTTGCTAATCTTATGAGAGAATATAGGGATGGAATTCTACTATTTGAACTTACTGATAGAAAAGTGTGGAGCTATGCTTTGAAAGACACTGCTGGCTTAGAAGCTTTTCACAATCAGAATAAATCAAAATATATGTGGGGAGATAGGGCTGTAGCGGAAGTATACAACTGCACCGACAAAAAGATAGCTACTGCTGCACATAAACTAGCGATTAAAAACAAAACTGTGCCAGCTATCACTACAAAACTAAATAACAACAAAACAAATAGTAAAGTGTCAGTAATTGAGGGCAAATATGAAAAAGGGCAATATGATGTGGTGGATAATGCTGGCTGGCAAGCAGGTGTGACTGCTCCAAAAATGTTGGCTGATAGCAGCTATCAGTTTGTACGCATAACTCGCATAGCTTCTCCTGAGCCAAAATCGCTGAAAGAAGCTAAAGGATTCATCATCTCAGACTATCAAGAATATTTGGAGAAAAGCTGGCTCACCGAACTTCGTCAAAAGTACCCGATAGTAGTAAACGAACAAGTCTTAAAAGGACTTGTTAGAAAATAAAAAATAGAATTAAATCAAAAAAAATTGCTGCCAAATTAGGCAGCCATTTTTTTT
>JBIKJU010000170.1:0-4770 GCA_044360745.1 Chitinophagales bacterium | reverse complement strand
ATGTTGCCTGGTTTGGTTCCACTGCCTGGCAGAGGAAAAAGAGCTGAAAAAATAGTAGACACCCTTTCTAAAAGCAATAATGACATTATAGTTTTTCAAGAGGCTTTTCATAAAAAGACCTACGAATATTTAAAAAATAAATTAGCTCCCTCCTACCCTTTTATGTATGGACCTTTTAATCCCTCTAAAAATGGTTTGAGCACCAACAGTGGTGTTTGTGTTATTAGTAAAATTCCACTCAAAATCCTAGATGCAATAGAATTTGAAGCGAAAAGTGGCATAGATAAAATTGCAAAAAAGGGCGCTGTATTACTATCTGGTAAGTTTCACTCCACTCCATTTCAAATTCTCGGTACACACATGCAGGCTGACTATAAGCCAGCTATAAGAAGGCTCCAATTTAATCAGATGAAAACTCAATTGCTAGAAAAACATCAACAGAAGGGTGTGGTTCAGATACTCACTGGAGATATGAATACGGAATGGAAATTTAATGAAGACTACAAGGAAATGCTTGATATTTTAAAAGCGGAAGACGGAGAAATTTTAAGTGAACAAAAGGAAACATACTGTGGTTTTACTAATAAATATGTAGCTAAAACATGGGGAAATAAAAAAACAAATTTTGACTATATTCTTATCAGAAACAATGACTCAAAAACCTTGTCAGTTAAAAGATGGACATGCGTGATGAAAACGAATTGGAAAAAAAACCATAATGATTTAAGTGACCACTATGGTTTAAGTGCTGAAATTGTTTTTTAGTAAAGAGTAGCATCTAATTTTGAGGAAATAACTTCTATAAATTTCTTTTCAATTTCTTTTAAATCTAAAGACACTCCCTTTTGCGTTTGCATACTTGTGACACCTAAATTCTTTAATCCACAAGGGACTATTTTATCAAACCAACCTAAATCAGTGTTGATATTTAAGGCTATGCCATGCATAGTGATGTGTTTGCTAACTTTTATCCCTACAGCACAAATTTTTTGAGGTTGTGTTTGAGTATTTACCCATATTCCAGCTGCATTAGGAAGCCTCTCAGAGTTTATACTATATTGAGAAAGCAAATCAATAACGGCTTGCTCAAGAAGCTCTACAAAAACAGCTGTACCAATACCAAAATTATCTAAATCAACAATGGGATATGCGACCATCTGTCCGGGACCATGAAAGGTAATATCGCCTCCCCTATCTATTTGGATAAAATCTGCATCTGATGTTGATGGATCAAATAAAAGGTTATCCATACTTCCATTCTTTCCTAAAGTGTATACTGGATGATGCTCGCAAAAAATGAGGTGATTCTGAGTAGGTAAATTATTTTGCTTACAATGCAATAACTCCTCAAACAAAGATTGCTGCTGCTCTAATATTAGTTTGTAAACTTGCGGTCCTTGGCTTCGATAGACTGCAATCTTTTTTCTACTATGATCCATTTAGCGTATAAGTCTTTGTTGGGGTTATTGGAATACCAAAACGCAAAGTCGTCTTTTAAATTTACATTAGCTGTAATTTTGCCATAAAACTCATAAAGTAGGGCATTGAGTCTTAGAATAGCAGCATCAAATTCATTCACTTGTATCAAACGATTTTCTAAATCTGAATTCATAGTTAGTTTATCAAACTTCATATACTTCATCAAAGGTTGACCTCGTTCTTTACTTTTTTTACCACCACCAAACTGCACTACTGTGTAAAATGGAGTTGGTGGAGCGAATTGATCATTGTTTGCATTTCTGATTACAAATGCAGTTTCAGACAATAATGAAGTGCCTTCTTCGGTCACACCGTATTCTTTATATTTCCATTCGTTAGTTCTTACTCTATTGTAGAGCGGTCCAAAATCTAGATATAATACGCTATCGTGATTAAGGTATACTTTTTCTTGTTCACCTAATAGTGATGAAGTTAAAAGCGTATCTGTAAGTCTAAAGGAGTCGGTATCATCAGTATCTATAAAATAAATTTTCGAAAAATTATAATACTTGATACATGCTGATATGATGCTAAGATTTTGAATCAATGATTTTTTCTCAATCTTGTCAGCTGTCTTTGTATTTCCAGATTTTCTGTAAGCATTAATCTGTCTAGTATTTGACTTTAAACGTACTATCAATGGTAAACTCTTAATGGTAATGACATTTTCTGTTGCTTGTTTTATTTCATCTTTTGTGAAATCAAATTGAATACTTTGTTTTCCATACACATAAGTAGTATCAACCTTTTGTTGACCAAAAAGCAATAATGGAAAAAAGAGCAAAATTATATGTTTAAAAACCTTATACACTTTCTATTAATTCTTTAATGATTTGTTTAGGAACAAACTTATCAATCTTACCTTTGCCCCTAATAATTTCTCGTACTATGGTAGATGAAATAGACGACAACTCAGCTGTAGACAACATCAAAATTGTCTCAATGTTTTCTTCCATCGCTGTATTTAAATGTGCTATTGTTTTTTCATACTCAAAATCAGCAGCAGATCTTATACCTCTTATAATGTAATTGGCATGAACTTCTTTACAAAAATTGACTGTTAAGCCTTGATACTCTCTAACACTAATTTTATCATTTCCCTTAAAAACTTTCTGAATCCAAGCTTTACGTTGCTCAAGAGTAAATAAACTTTTCTTTTGAGAGTTTGTTCCGATACCTATGATTATTTCGTCAAAGAGAGGTAATGCTCTGTTGAGAATATCTACATGACCAACCGTGATAGGGTCAAATGATCCTGGGAATAAAGCTATTTTTTTCATTTTAGTATGTTATTCGTTATTCTCTCTTTGTCTTCTTTGTTTTAATAATTCAGCTGGTGTGAGTTTCCTTTCCCAACTAGGTCTATAAGAAATTAAATCTTTATGTTCTCTCAACAGTTTTGCATCAATATTATTATTCAAATAGCTACAAAAAAGCTTAAAAGCGTTAAAATTTAAATCTTTCATGGCAATTAAGGCTGCATTCATACCTGCCTTAGCAGCAATAGGTACTCCACCTCCTAGCTCAGCCCAATGCCCGCTCATAATTAGATTTTTTACAGGAGTTTTGTAATGTGCTACTTTAGACTGGTAATTATGCTTGCCAGGTCGAGTACCCATCATAGTTCCATTTTTATTGCCTGAGTAGCGCAGGTGAGTAACTGGGGTAGCTACATCTATAAACTCAATATTCTCAATCAATTGTGGTGAAACTTTTTCGGCTATACGTTTTAGTAATATTTCAGCCACTTCAGTTTTACATTTCTGATATTCTTCTCCTCTCTCCCATTCTCCATTTTCGAGTTTTTTAGCCATCCAATTGTTGTGTTGATGAAACTCAGCAGGCATAAAAACGGTGATAGTCCCTTTACCTTCTGGAGCCATAGTAGGATCTCTGAATGAAGGAGAGAGAATGATAATTTCTGAAGTTTGAGGATCGCCATTAGTATGCGCTTCTTTAGCCACATCTTGCCTAGAAATAAAAATCATTTCTTCGTTGAACCCCAACTCGGCTGCTGGCTTTTTTATAGCTACATTAATAGTAAATGAAGAGCTATACATTTCTGCTGTTTTAAACCTTTCTAAAAACTCTACAGGACGTAAAGATGGAGGCAAAAGCTTTTCATAAAGAAACTCTATATCACAAGCGGCTAAAACAAAATCACTTTCTAAAGTATATTGCTCATTTCTATGTTTTACTAATACACCTTTTACTGTCCCATTTTCAACCAAAACCTGCTGCACATCAGCATGGTAGCAAATTTCATTTCCCATAGAAGTAATAACATTTGATAACCACTCTGCAAAAGACTGACCACCTCCTACTGGTGGATTTTGATAATCACTCATGTATGCCCAAGCTACAGGTATGATGCATGACATCATGTCTAACTCAGAAGCAAAAAGATTATGAATTCGCTTATCTTTAAAATATCTATTCAATCCTTTGGTAACTCCTTCATCACCAGAAAATCTGAGGTGAGGTATGAAGGGAAGAATAAACTTAAAAACCTTAACTACATTCTGAATTTTTTCAACAAAATTCATGGTGTCAGTAGTTCTAATCACCGAGCCACTATTAAAAACATTTTTACCAATTTTTTTTGCCATTACAAAAAATCGGTCAATCCCATCGGCTTCATGTGGAAACTTAAGTTTCAATTCTTCTTTTAGCTCATCTGGATTATTAGTAAGTAAATAGTCAAAATCATCACCGACAAAACGTTTTACTCTCTTTTGAGGAGAAGCTTTAGGATAGTCATCTCCTATTGCTTCGAAAATAGTGTAGGTAATTCCACCTGGTAGACATTGATTAAGCCAATGTATAGCGGTATCGAAACGAAACTGCTTTCTTTCAAATCCCATAAGGTACCCACCAGGTATAGCATTCTTTTCTAAAATACAGACCGAAAGACCAGCCCTGCTTAATAAGGCACCCGCAGTAAGACCACCCATCCCTGCTCCTATTATCACGACATCATACTTTTCCTTTGTTGCTTGCTTACTCAATGATAGGTTATTTGTTTATAAAATTAGTTTCAATTTCCAGATTATTCATTTGCCTCAAAACCCAATTTTGTCTACGGGATATATATCTAGATGGGCTTTTACAAAAGTATTTTCGAGGATTGGGTAAAGTGGCCGCTATAAGAGCAGCTTGAGCAGGTGTAACAGATGAAGGGCTTTTGCCAAAACAGTGCTTAGATGCCGCTGCCACCCCATATACCCCATTACCCATTTCGATGACATTGAGGTATACTTCTACTATTCTTTCTTTACTCCAAAACAACTC
>JBIKJU010000169.1:0-4795 GCA_044360745.1 Chitinophagales bacterium | reverse complement strand
ACAAATGTAAGTAAGATTTTGAAACCTTTAAAGATTTTGTATATGATTTAGAAAATAGCTAGCAACTAGATTGAAGATGATCCTTAAAGCTTACATCCTAAAAGCATATAAATAGCTCATTTGCTTATTGGGATATATTCCCTCTAATAAGACTTTCCCGTTTTTATCTTTTAAGATATCGATTAAGTCATTAATGTTTTGAACGGCCTGATCATCAATTTGTGTAATAATAAATCCTTTTTTAATATCTGTAAACTCTGAAAGTTTCCCAGCTTTAAGTTCTTTTACTCTTACTCCACTTTCAAGGCCTAACTGACCCTTTTCTTTAGCTGTTAACTCCTCTAATTCTATACCTAGTATTCCAAGTATATCCTTGCTATTGTCTACTTGTGCTGTGGTATTAAACTTGTTCTTTAGTTCTACACTTAGTGTCATTATTTTCCCAGCTCTTATTACATCTACACTTATTTTATTACCTGGGCGGTATTTTGCCACCTGTTCTTGCAGTTCTGGTGATGAATTGACAGCTACACCATTGATTGCTGTAATGATATCTTCTTTTTTAATACCGCCCTTTTCTCCAGCAGAGCCTTTGTTTACATCATCTACATATACGCCAACCGGTTTATCAAGGTTGAGTTTTTTTGCTAATTCGTCATCTGTTGTTCTTATAGTTACTCCTAAAAATCCTCTTTGTGTTACTCCAAATTCTTTAAGGTCAGTAATCACTTTGCTAACTATATTTGAAGGTACAGCAAATGAATAGCCAGCATACGCTCCAGTGGGGGATGCAATGGCTGTGTTGATTCCAATCAAATTGCCATTCACATTAACTAATGCACCTCCACTATTGCCCGGATTTACAGCAGCATCTGTTTGTATAAAAGATTCTATCGTAGTATTTGATGTTTTACTTGCATCAGCCAGCAAGTTGAGATTTCTGCCTTTTGCACTCACTATACCTGCGGTAACGGTAGATGACAAATTGAATGGATTTCCAACAGCTAATACCCACTCCCCAATCATTATAGAATCTGAATTAGCAAACTCGGCATAGGGTAAATTTGTGGCGTCTACTTTTAACAGTGCTAAATCCACATCACTATCCTTACCGATAAGTTTAGCTTTATATGTTTTATTGTTGAGGAGCATAACCTCTATCTCTTGGGCATTATCTACCACATGGTTGTTAGTTACTATATAGCCATCAGACGATATTATAACTCCAGATCCCGTAGCTTGTTGAGGTTGGTTTTTGTATGGATTTGGGCCGTGAAAGTATTGGAAAAAGTCCTCACCAAAAAAGTCTTGCATTGGATCGCGTTGTCTTCTGTAAGATACAGGTTCTACTTTCACTGTACTTTTTATATGTACTACAGCTGGTGTAGAAACTGATGCTGCGTATCGAAAGTCTATTGGCTGTGAAGAGTTGGCAGGGTAGGGTAGACTTGCAAATTTGGCATTGGTTCCGGTGTTTGTTACCTCTACAATTTGAGGTTGACTGAAAAATTGGTGATAAACTGCCATGCTAAGACTAGCTGACAACACTGAAATAAACACATAGGATGCTATTCTTTTCATAAGTTTTTTAGTTTATATTTTGTTTATTTGACACAAAAATAACGACTTATTTTGTTATAATGATATCTTACATTTTTTGTTTAACTCGATTTAACAGCAATATTTAATGAACGTTAAATTCCATAAGTACCAAGGATCCGGCAATGATTTTATCATTTTGAATAATCGGTATAACACATACTCTAATCTCAATACTGAGCAGATAAGATTTCTTTGTGATCGGCATTTTGGTATTGGAGCTGATGGCTTTATGCTCTTGGAAAATATGAAAGGCCATGATTTTAAAATGGTATATTTTAATAGCGATGGCAGGCAAAGTACTATGTGTGGAAATGGTGGCCGATGTATGGTTAGGTTTGCTTTAGATCAAAAAATCATAGCTGGCAAAACAAATTTTATAGCCATTGATGGGCCCCACGATGCTTTAGTTTTAGAAAACGGGTTAGTTTCTTTAAAAATGATAGATGTAAAAGGCATAGAAAGTATTGGAGAAAATTTCGTATTGCAAACTGGTTCTCCTCATTATGTTGTTTTTTTAGATGAAATAGATAAGCTTGATTTGCAAACTGAAGCCAGAAAAATAAGAAATAGTGAGCGATTTAAAGCAGAAGGAATAAATGTGAATTTTGTTAAGGAATTAGCAAATGGGAAACTAAGCATGCGCACATATGAAAGGGGAGTAGAGGCTGAAACTTTAAGTTGTGGAACGGGAGTGGTAGCAGCGGCTTTAGCCTATGCCAATAAGTTTAATTTTTCAGATGAAGTAGAACTAAATACTAAAGGAGGATTACTTTCTGTTTCATTCAAAAAGCCAGACTCAGATGCCTACACTGATGTTTGGCTCACAGGAGCTGCTACAAAGGTTTTTGAGGGTAGTATTGAAATATGATGATAATTCTATTGCCTAATAATTTATTAATACTTCCTTTAAAAAATAATGCTAAATTTGCCCGCCTTTTAGACGATATTTTTTATTAAATCTCTTTCAATCTATGGACGATGATCAAGTACTACAAAACAACCAATGGTGTGCTGAAAGAGTTGGAGCTACCAGAAATTGGGTGCTGGATTAATCTTTACGGCCCATTTACACCTGGTGAAACTCAACAGTTATCAGACAAACTTAAAATTGATATTGATTTTATAACTGACTCATTAGATATTGACGAGCGATCAAGATATGAAACTGACGAGGGCGATGACCTAATAGTCATGAAAACACCCGTAGATAATAAAGGAATTTCTGATTCTGAAGCTTTGATAATTACTATTCCTATAGGGTTAATTCGTACTGAAGATCATCTCATCACAGTGAGTGCTTATAAAAATAATGTTATTGATTTTTTTACAGAAACTCCTCCAAAGGGATTTGACACCAATGACTCAGAAGCTTTTATTTTACATTTGTTTGATAAAAATGTAGCTGTATATCAACATTATTTAAAGCAAATAAACTACAAACGATATTCTTACGAAAAGTCACTTTATCATTCCTCACGAAATGAAGACCTTACAAAACTTTTAAATATTCAAAAGAGTTTGATTTATTTCGTTACAAATCTTCGCTCAAATGAGTTGTTGATGATGAAAATAAAGAGAACAAACTTTTTACGATTGAAAGAAGAAGAAAAGTTAGATTGGCTTGATGATATTGTTATTGAGAATTCTCAAGCACTAGAAATGTCTGAAATGTATTCTAATATTCTAAATGGAACTATGGATACATTTGCTTCAATTATATCAAACAATCTAAATCTTGTGATGAAGAGGCTTACTTCAGTTACCATTGTATTGATGGTTCCTAATCTTATAGCTAGTTTTTACGGTATGAATGTAGATAATTTACCATTTGCACATCACAGTTTTTCTTTTGTATTGGTATTCATATTTTCAGTCATTATTGCTGTTTTGATGTCTTGGTTTTTTGTGAGAAAAAAATGGTTTTAACCCATTCTTTATTCTAAGTCAGCAAGCCTACTTATTTTAAAATCTACAAGTAAAGCCTCCATTTGATCTGAGCTTTCTTTGTCTGAAACAAAAACTGTAAACATACCTGCATTTCTGCCAAACTCCATATCGGTTATTGAGTCCCCAACTATAATTGATTTTGCAAAATCTATTTCTGGGAAGTCAATTTGAGCTTGTAAAGCCATTCCTATTTTCGGTTTCCGCAAACCATATTCATCATCATTAACAAGACTTGTAGCAGAGTATATGGAATCCAGCCTGCCTCCTATATTTTCTATCTCATTGAGCATATTTATGTGAATACTTTGCAAGGTATCTTCTGTCATTTTTCCTTTGCCCACGCCTTGCTGATTAGTCACTACTACTATACGACCAAATATGGATGAAAATCGTTTGATAGCCTCTAGTGCAC
The DNA here is from genome assembly GCA_044360745.1 of Chitinophagales bacterium. Taxonomy (GTDB): domain Bacteria; phylum Bacteroidota; class Bacteroidia; order Chitinophagales; family LD1; genus CALAYL01. Next base: position 834 of record JBIKJU010000169.1, on the reverse strand, counting down.
CATCTAAAAAGAAAAATTCATCCCAGTTTTTTACATAATCTTTCGGGAAGTGTAAATTAATGACCCCATCTCTGTCTAAGAAGAGTGTCCAAGATTTATCTACATTGAGTTTTTTAAAAATGCTCATTTTTTATATAATTCTGTAATGACTTTTGTGCTTCTAAATAATCTGATGGGATACCAATGTCAATAAAGTAATTGTCTGATATATATCCGCAAATGATTAAATCATGTGTATGTGTTTCTAAGAAATCTTTTTCTAACGAAAAAGAAATTGGTAAATCAAATTTATCAAGACAAGCTTTATTTGTTATATAACACCCTGCATTGATTACTACATTTTCATAATTGCCTTTTTCTTTAAATCCTTTTATAATATTATTTTCTATTATCACTGTCCCATATCTATCGCTTTTAGCCAGTGGTTTTAGCGCTATTGAAAAGTCTGATTGGTGAGCTTTATGAAATGAATAAAATGCTTGTATATCTAAATTGAAAAATGTATCTCCATTTAGAATTACGATATCCTCTGAGGTATCATTTAAAGCAAACTTAAATGCCCCACCAGTACCTAGGGGTGTATTCTCAATTTTATATGTTATTTTTATATCTAAATAACTATCCTTAAAGTAATCTGTAATTTTTTCATTGAGATATCCAACAGATAATATTATCTCTTCTATGCCATTTGATTTTAGGAAACTGATTAATAATTCTAAAAAAGGGTGGTCTTGTATTGGTGCCATTGGTTTGGGCATATCACTAACTACTGATTGGAGTCTAGTGCCAAACCCTCCTGCTAAGATAATTGCCTTTCTTATCATATATTAAATA
>JBIKJU010000024.1:0-15464 GCA_044360745.1 Chitinophagales bacterium | reverse complement strand
AAAGGTAAATGTTGAAAGAGTTTTACTTTTGCCAATGGACCTAGAGCATTTTGAAAATATGAATGACTTTGCAAACAAAGTTATAGATAAATTTGAAAGAATTGATGTTTTGATCAATAATGCTGGATTAAGTCAAAGAGGACTTGCTAAAAACACTCATGTTTCTATAGATGAACGATTGATGAAAGTTAACTATTTTGGCACCATAGCATTAACTAAGACCGTCCTTCCTTTGATGATGGATCAAGGTTTTGGGACAATTGCTACAGTTACTTCTGCCGTTGGTAAATTTGGGTCTCCTTGGCGATCGGGATATGCTGCGTCTAAGCATGCTTTACATGGTTTTTTTGATTCTTTAAGAGCAGAAATTTTTGAAAACAATATTAAAGTTCTCTTGATTTGTCCTGGATTTGTAAACACAAATGTCTCAATAAACGCTTTGGATGAAACTGGAAATCCACTAAATATAATGGATAGTGCAACAGAAAACGGACTTGACCCAAACTATGTAGCAAAGAAGATTCTAAAAGCAATTTCGGAAGGCAAAGAAGAAATTTTTATAGGTGGTTTTAAAGAATACTTGGGTCTTTTGATGAAACGCTTTTTCCCTACATTATTTTCAATTATGGTTCGTAAAAGGCTGTAAGATAATAAGGTTCATTTTTCAAGAGAAAATTTAATTTCTTGTAATTGATAACGCTGTGTTTTGCCACTTACATAAATTTCAATTCTCCCATCTTTTGCAATACCCACTATCTCTCCTCGCAGAGTATTTTCTCCTTTCATAAAATCCTGTGTTTGATGATATCGCCACATCGAAGTAGTGTAAGCTTTCGTTAAAAAATTGAAATTTCCAACGCGTAATTGCATATAATACTTTTCGAGATAAGAAGACATGTCATGAATAATTGCGTGCAAATCAAACAAAAAGGCTTTATTGTCAGACTCTAATTTTAATGAGCTAGCATAAGGTATCTTTTTGTCAAACTTTTCTTGATTGATATTAATCCCGATACCAACTATAGACTGCATAATTTTGCTCCCCTGAATAGTGTTTTCTATTAAAATTCCCGCTACTTTTTTATTGTTTATTAATATATCATTAGGCCACTTAATAAGCACTTCATGCTTACAAAATTTTTCACAAAACTCCCTAACAGCAAGTGATACAGCTATATTTAAATAAAATTGTTTTTCTGGTGATAAGAATACGGGTTTAAGTAAATAGCTCATAGCCAAATTTTGATTTGGTGGCATTTCCCAAACATTTCCACTTTGACCTCTTCCTGCATTTTGGTAAGTCGTATAAACCAATGTTCCCTCGACAATATTTTCTTTATGACTCTTTTCTTTTAAGTAATCATTTGTAGAATTGATTTCAGGTAGATTTATGACATTTTTTCCGATAAATAACGTTTCTTGCATTATGGAATGATTTTTACTTCTATTTTTGGAACATAAATTAAAAATAACTGATTTTGGCTAATACAACAAGAAAAACTACAGACAAAGAGAATTTGCTTCAAATTATTATCAATGCACTTTCTGAGAAAAAAGCAAAGGACATAGTAAGTTTGGACCTTAGAGAAATAAAAGTGGCCATAGCTGATTACTTTGTTGTAGCTCATGGCGACTCAAACACACAAGTAAATGCATTACATCAATCAGTGCTTAAAACAGCACGCGAGCAAGGATATAGAGCATATCATGATGAAGGAAAGCAAAATGGTGAGTGGATTATTATTGACTTTATTGATATAGTCGTGCATATTTTCCACAGAGAAAAGCGTGATTTTTACCAACTAGAAGATCTATGGCATGACGCTCCTAGCATACAATATGCAGAAGATGGTAAAGCTAAAGAGGATAAAAAATCAAACTCTAAAAGTAGGAAAAAGGTTATCGAATCTATAATTGACGATAAGCCATTTGTAGATAAATTAGCGATTGTAAAATCTCCAAGAAAAGTTTATGCAAAGAAGTTTGTAGCGAAATCAGTAACTCCCAAAAAGAATATACAATCAACAGATGATGTTGATGGAACTTCTACACTAAAGACACCAAAATCTGCAGTAGTAAAAGTGCCAAGAAAGTCTTATGAAAAGAAGACTAAATCAACATCAGCTGCTCCTAAAAGAACAAAAAAATATGATGATAAAATTGATGAGTCTACTATAGTTAAGCCCTCTAAATCTGCTGAAGTAAAATTGACACAAAGGTCTCAAGAAGCTAAATCAGCATCAAAGCCAACTATATCTAAAACAACAAAAAAGACGTCTAAAGATACTGTTGTATCTAAAGTTTTAAAGTCTGAAAAGTTGACTAATGATAAAGTAAAAAAAGGAACCGTTAAAAAATCGGTTAAACCATCTGTGAAATCTATAGTTGAGAAGAAAATTTCTAAAAATACAAAGTAATATATCATGAGCGAGCAAGAAAAAAGTGATAACACAAAAAAGCCATCACAACGTCCATCATTTCCTAGACCAAAACCAAAAAGAAAAGATGAAGACGGATTTCAATTTAATTTCTTTTGGATTTATGCAATCATAGGCGCAATATTATTAATTGGAGCTTTTTCAAATTTTGGAGAGAACACCTCAACTATCAACAATGTGCAGTTTAAAAAAATGATTCAAGATGGTGATGTGCTGGCTGTAAAAGTAATCGGTCAAAAAAATGCCTATGTGTTTTTAAATGACTCTGCAATGAAGAAAAAGGAGTTTGAGGAGCAGACAAAAGGAAAACTAGGAGCTGTAAATCGAGGACCACATTTTGCTTTCACTGTGCCATCTAATGATGCATTTGATAATATGATGAATTCTTTTTACAAAGAGAACCCCAATTTGATTCCCATAGAGATTATATATGAGGAAGGGAAAGACTGGGGAGGTATTATAGGGTGGTTGCTTCCATTGGTAATTATTATTGCATTTTGGGTGATAATGATGCGCAGAATGGGCGGAGGCGGAGGTATGGGCGGAGGTGGAGGTAATATCTTCAACATAGGTCGCTCTAAAGCAGTATTATTTGACAAAGGAGAAAAAGTAAATATTACTTTTGGAGATGTGGCAGGTTTAGACGAGGCTAAGGTAGAGGTCCAAGAAATTGTTAGCTTTTTGAAAGAGCCTGAGAAGTATACTAAGCTAGGAGGAAAAATACCGAAAGGAGTTCTTCTGATAGGCCCTCCTGGAACAGGAAAAACCCTCATAGCAAAAGCTATGGCTGGAGAAGCACAAGTGCCATTTTTCTCCATATCTGGGTCAGACTTCGTAGAGATGTTTGTAGGGGTCGGAGCATCAAGAGTTCGTGATTTGTTTAAACAAGCAAGAGAAAAAGCACCTTGCATAATCTTTATAGATGAAATAGATGCAATAGGAAGAGCAAGAGGTAAGTCTCTCATGCAAAGCAATGACGAGCGAGAAAGTACACTTAATCAACTATTGGTAGAGATGGATGGATTTAGTGGAGAGAAGGGCATTATCATGTTAGCAGCAACCAACAGGCCAGATGTATTAGATCAAGCTCTATTGCGTCCAGGTCGATTTGATAGACAAATATCTATTGACAGACCTGATATGAAAGGTCGTGAACAAATATTTAAAGTACATCTAAAAAGTATTAAAACTTCTACCGAACTTGATGTACATAAACTCGCGGCACAAACACCTGGATTTGTAGGGGCAGATATCGCAAATATTTGCAACGAAGCGGCTTTGATAGCAGCTAGAAAAGGCAAAGAGAGTGTGACATTAGATGATTTTAATGATGCAATCGATAGAGTCATTGGTGGTCTTGAAAAGAAAAATAAACTTATACAACCAGAAGAGAAAAAAGTAATTGCTTTTCATGAAGCGGGCCATGCTCTTTGTGGTTGGTTTTTAGAGCATGCTCATCCATTAGTGAAAGTGTCAATAGTACCTCGTGGAGTAGCAGCATTAGGCTATGCTCAATATTTACCTAATGAAAAATATTTGGAGACAATAGAGGAGATGCAAGATAGAATGTGTATGACAATGGGAGGTAGAGCAGCAGAGAAAGTTGTTTTTGATAAAATATCTACTGGTGCCATGAGCGACCTTGACACAGTGACTAAAATGGCCTATGCAGCGATTATGTATTATGGTATGAATGACAAAGTAGGTAATATTTCTTTTTATGACATGATGAATAATAATCAAACTTTTTCGAAGCCATACTCTGAAGAAACAGCGAAACTTATAGATGATGAAGCTCGCTCTATGATTGACGTTCAATATAAGCGTGCTCAAAAATTATTGACGGATAAGCAACAACTATTAGATGATTTAGCGAATGAGTTACTAAAAAAAGAAGTGTTGTTTAAAGATGATTTAGAAAGAGTTTTGGGAAAAAGACCTTATGAAAAAGCACCATTATTAGAAGATGAAGTGTCTACTAATGTGAATAATGAGTCTTCACAAGTTGAAAAAGAAGGAGACATAACTTAGATAAAAGCCAATACATACTATAACTTTGGGGAAATATTATATTTCTTAAAATTAAGGTTATGGTAAAAGAGGAAACAACATCTGGTTTTTTAAGTGGGTTGAAAAGTATATTTTCTACTGAGAATAATAGTGATGTACCAACTAAAATAGCAATTGAAACTTATACCGAAGAGTACGTAAGACCTAGTTTTGTAGGTACTGAAGTTTCTACGTCTCAGCCAATGAAAACTAGAACAGTTTTTTTTGAAAATTCTTCTGAAACCTGCGTTAAAGAAGTATCAAAAGAAGATACATTAAACATGGAAAATTTAGATATTCAATTTGCTGAAAACTTTGTAACGGCTGGAGGGAAGTTTATGTATTGCGAAACACTAAATGAGGCAGTTTCTCAAATCAAACTATTAGCAGAAGAGAATTATTGGAATCATGTTTTTGTTTGGGAAAACGAGATCAAAGACATGTTTTGCGAAAACGAATTTCAAAAAGGAGCTATAGGATTCACGATTGAAAAATCTTCGGCCGCTGCATGCCTATGCGAGTGCTTAATTGCAGAGAATGGCTCATTGTTATTAAACCCTATACAAAGCAGCAGACGAAGGCTCCCTGGCTTTCCTAAGGTGCAAATTTTCATAGCCCATACATCTCAAATACATTACACGTTAAATCAATCTCTTCAAAAATTTACGACAAATCATAAAGATGAAGTGCCATCAGTATTAAACTTGTCTTCAAATACAAAAGGTAGTTTTTATCAAAATGGACAACTTGTGTTTAAAGCTGATGGAACAGATGATGTGTATTTAATCTTGGTAGACCAACTGATACCACCAAGCTCTAGAGTTTAAATCAAAAATTTTGTAGTTTCGTTCTATCGAAATTAAATTTCCTTAAATTGTACTTAACTAATTTCTGAATTTAAGGTAGAAATAGGGTTTGACCCACTTTTTACTGCGATTAAACAGATAAAATTAGAGTTGATTTTCAATAAATTAACTAGTACACTCAATTTTTTTTAAGAAATATTTGAAAGAGTGTGGATAAGTGCTATCTTTGCGTTCCTTTTTAAAACAAGATATACAAAAAGCAACTGAATGGGTCATAAAACAAGTCCAATAGCCAATAGACTAGGAATCACCAAAGGATGGGATAGCACCTGGTACACCGGAAAAGACGGAGGTCTTAAACTGGTAGAAGACCAAAAAATACGTGAATACATCAATGCGCGTATAAACAAAGGTGGAATTAGCCGAATCCAAATTGAGCGAACTCTAAAAAGAGTGACTGTAACTATCCATACATCTCGCCCTGGAATCATCATTGGACGAGGAGGAAATGAAGTAGACAGATTGAAAGAAGAGTTGAAGAAACTAACTAGCAAAGACGTTCAAATTAATATTGTAGAAATCCGTAGACCTGAATTAGAAGCGGCTATAGTAGGAGAAACAATCGCTAAGCAATTAGAAGCTCGTATCAACTACCGTAGAGCACTCAAAATGGCCATAGCTTCTGCTATGCGTATGGGTGCAGAAGGGATTAAAATAAAAGTATCTGGACGTATCGGTGGTGCTGAGATGGCACGTTCTGAAATGTATAAACAAGGACGTACACCTTTGCATACATGGAGAGCGGATATTGATTATTGCATTACTGAAGCTTTGACAATCTATGGAAAATTAGGAATTAAAGTTTGGGTTTGTAAAGGAGAAATCTTGTCTAAAAAAGATTTAGTAAGTACTTCATCTTTAGAAGCAAATACTGAGCAAGGAGGAGAGCAAAGAAGACAACCTAGAAGAGATTCTGGTAATAGAAGAGGAGCGAAAAAATAATTGAAATAAATTAAAAATTAAAGGGGCATGTTACTACCTAAAAGGACGAAATTTAGAAAACCACAGAAAGGTCGCAATAAAAATACTGCAACCAGAGGATTTGAATTGGCATTTGGAACATTTGGGCTTAAGACCATGGAATACGCCAAAATCACCAACCGCCAAATCGAGTCTGCGCGTATTGCACTTACCCGTTTCATGAAAAGAGAGGGTAAGGTTTGGATCAGAATTTTCCCAGACAAAGCGATCACTAGAAAACCACTAGAGGTAAGGATGGGTAAAGGTAAAGGAAATCCAGAGGGATGGTGCGCACCAGTAAAACCAGGACATTTACTATTTGAATGTGAAGGTGTGCCAAGAGAAGTAGCTGAGGAGGCATTAAGACTTGCTGCTCAAAAACTACCTGTAAAAACGAAATTTATAGTAAGAAGAGACGCTGTAGAATATACAGCATAAAAATATAAAGACAATGGCAAATAGAAAAGAAAGCTTTAAAAAGGAAATAGACAGCTTAGATGCAGCAGCATTATCTGAAAGAATCAAATCAGAAAAGCAAAGTCTAAAACAAATGGTGTTCTCACATTCAGTGACTCCTATGGATAATCCTATGAGCATAAGAGCGCAACGTAAGAATATTGCAAGATTAATGACATCATTAAGCACTAAATAACTTTAAGCTAAAAAAGAAGATTAAAAATCATGGAAAGAAATCTCAGAAAAGAACGTGTAGGAATAGTAGTAAGTGACAAGATGGATAAGTCTATCACTGTGTCTGAAGTGACAAAAATTAAACATCCTATTTACGGTAAATTTATGAAGCGTACAAAAAAGTACGTAGCACATGACGAGAAAAATGATGCACACTCAGGAGACACTGTTCGCATTATGGAAACTCGTCCAATGAGCAAAACCAAAACTTGGAGACTAGTAGAGGTAATCGAAAGAGCAAAATAATTTTGTATTCCGTTTAAAAATAGAATAGTAATATGTTACAGCAAGAATCAAGAGCCAATGTGGCTGACAATAGTGGAGCGAGAGAAGTACTCGTAATCCGTGTGCTAGGAGGTACTGGACGCAGATATGCATCAGTAGGTGATAAAGTAGTAGTATCAGTAAAAAAAGCTATGCCAACTGGTGGTGTAAAAAAAGGAATAGTTTCAAAAGCAGTAGTAGTTCGTACCACTCGATCTTTGAGAAGAAAAGATGGATCATATATCCGTTTTGATGACAATGCAGTAGTATTACTTAATAACCAAGATGAACCAAGAGGTACTCGTATCTTTGGACCAGTAGCTAGAGAACTTAGAGATAAGCAATTTATGAAGATCATCTCTTTAGCCCCTGAGGTGCTTTAATTAAAATAATCAGTCTAAAATAAAGGCAATATGAAACTTAGTATAAAAAAAGGAGACAACGTAATCGTAATCACTGGTGAAGACAAAGGAAAAACTGGTGTAGTCACTAAAATATTGGTAGAAAAACAAAAGGCTATAGTAGAAGGTATAAACATACAAAGCAAGCATACTAAGCCAAATGCACAAAACCCACAAGGTGCTATTGTAAAGCAAGAAGGAGCAGTACACATTTCTAATTTAGCTATTGTATCTGATGGTAAACCATCTAGAGTAGGTAGAAAAAGTGAAAATGGAAAGTCTGTGAGATACGCTAAAGCTACTGGTAAAAACATAGACTAAATCAAAATCAACTAATTTATAGAAACCTTTACCTAACGGTAGAGGTTTTTTTGTTTTTGCTTAATTCTTTTAAGCTAAAAAGAAGCTACTTTTTTCCTACAGTTTGTTAATAGAGCTTCAAGATAAGCGCCAAAAAAAAATCCTCATAAGAAATTATGAGGATTTTTTTGTATTTGTGTTTATGAATTTATGCTTCTTCGGAAGTAGTTTCTTCGGAAGAAGTTTCTTCAGTAGCTGGAGCAGTAGTAGTTTCAGCGGTCGCTTTTTTAGCAGCTCCTGCTCTACGAGTTCTTTTCTTAGGCTCAGCTGCTGATTTAGCAGATTTGTTTTGAGTGTATAGTTCATTGAAGTCTACTAGCTCTATCATGGCCATCTCAGCAGCATCTCCAGTTCTAAATCCAGTTTTGATAATACGAGTATATCCTCCTGGTCTTTCTCCTACTTTAGTAGATATCACACCAAACAATTCTTTGATAGATTCTTTATCTTGTAAATAGCTAAATACTACACGTCTATTGTTTGTAGAATCATCTTTGCTTTTAGTAATTAGTGGCTCTACATAGCCTCTAAGAGCTTTAGCTTTAGCTAGTGTAGTAAAAATACGCTTATGTTGAAACAAAGCTATAGCTAAGTTTTTCATCAAAGCTACTCTGTGCGCTTTTTTTCTTCCAAGGTTATTTACCTTATCTCCGTGTCTCATTGCTTTTTATTTTCTAGTTCTTTGAAAAAATATAATTAGTCGTCAAGTTTTAATTTTGATAAGTCCATTCCAAAAGAAAGTCCTTTTTCATGTAATAGTGCTTCAATTTCTACTAATGATTTTTTACCGAAATTTCTAAATTTCAATAAATCGTTAGTATTAAAGCTCACTAATTCTTCTAATGAAGTGATCTTAGCAGATTTCAAACAATTGAATGCTCTTACAGAAAGATCCATATCTTCTAAAGGCGTTTTCAAAAGTTTACGTAAGTGCAATAATGATTCGTCTACTATTTCATTTTCTACTGTAGTAGGAGTATCGAAAGTAATATTCTCGTCAGTGATAAGCATTAAGTGCTGAATCAATATTCTAGAAGCTTGTTTTACGGCATCTTCTGGGTGTATAGTACCATCAGTTACCAACTCCAAAATTAATTTTTCGAAGTCTACACGTTGCTCTACACGAAAATTTTCTACAGAGTATCTTACATTTCTGATAGGAGTGTAGATAGAATCTATAGCGATAAATCCAGCTGGAGCGCCTTCTTTTGGTTTGTTTTCGTCTGCAGGTACATAGCCACGTCCTTTGCTGATTGTTAATTCAACTTCGATAGTTACGTTTGCACTAAAGTTACAGATTACTAATTCTGGATTAGTAACTTGGTATACGTTAGTTTGTTTTTCTATATGCTCAGCTCTGAATTGATCTTCACCTTTCAATGTAATAAAAATCTTATCGCTGTTGTTGCTATCATCTATTGCTTTTTTCAATCGAACTTGTTTTAAGTTCAATATCAATTCTGTAACATCTTCTACTACACCTTTAATAGTTGAAAACTCATGGTCCACACCAGAAATTTTCACACCGCTGATGGCATATCCTTCCAATGAAGACAAAAGCACTCTTCTTAAAGCATTTCCTATAGTTACACCAAAACCTGGTTCTAAAGGTTTAAACTCAAAAGTACCTTCAAAGTCTGTAGACTTTTGTAATACTATTTTATCTGGTTTTTGGAAGCTTAAAATTGCCATATTTTAGAGTTATATTTATTTGTTTTAAAAAATCCTTGTTAATGCTTGATTATTATTTAGAGTAGAGCTCAACGATTAATTGTTCGTTGATATTTTCTGGTATTTGATCACGCTCTGGGTAAGATACAAACGTACCTTCAATAGCTTTGTCATCTACTGCTAACCATGGAAATCTTTTACCTTTTCTATTGATAGCTACTTGTACAACATCTAAAGACTTAGAACGCTCTCTAAGAGCTACTTTATCGCCTGGGCGTAGTGCAAATGATGGGATGTTTACTACATCACCGTTTACAGTTACGTGTTTGTGGCCTACTAATTGTCTAGCTTGACGTCTGGTAGCTGCAAAACCAAGGCGGAATAATGTATTGTCTAATCTAGCTTCAAGCATTTGTAACAAATTTTCACCTGTGATACCTTTTTTTCTAGATGCTTTTTCAAATAAATTTCTGAATTGACGCTCTAATAAACCATAGGTATACTTAGCTTTTTGTTTTTCGGCCAACTGAATCGCATATTCAGATTGTTGTTTTCTTTTCTTTGCTATACCGTGCTGTCCTGGTGGGAAACTTCTTTTGTCGAAGTATTTGTCTGGTCCATAAATAGCTTCACCAAATTTTCTAGCTATCTTAGTAGTAGGTCCTGTATATCTTGCCATTGCTAACTTTTTTCTTTATACTAATTGATAAATTGTTTATACTCTTCTCTTTTTTGGAGGTCTACATCCGTTGTGAGGGATTGGAGTTACGTCATTAATAACTGTAACCTCTATGCCACTAGTAAGGATAGAACGAATAGCAGACTCTCTACCAGATCCAGGTCCTTTTACGAAAACTTCTGCTTTTCTAAGACCAGCTTCATAAGCTACTTTCCCAGCATCGTTAGATGCCATTTGAGCAGCATAAGGAGTATTCTTTTTAGAACCTCTAAATCCTACTTTACCTGCGCTAGACCAAGATATTGCTTGACCTGTAAGGTTGGCATAAGTGATGATGATGTTATTGAAAGTAGCATTGATAAACACTTTTCCTTCTGCGTCTACTTTTACGACTCTCTTTTTTGCTTTTGCCTTTGCACTGGCTTGTGCTGATTGTTGTTTGGCCATTTTATTGTTTCAGATTAATTTAACAATGATTATTTAGTTACCATTTTCTTATTAGCAACAGTTTTTCTCTTACCTTTTCTGGTTCTAGAGTTAGTTTTGGTTTTTTGACCTCTTACTGGTAGACCCTTACGATGGCGAATTCCTCTGTAGCAAGCGATGTCTTGCAAACGTTTGATGTTTTGCTGCACCTCACCTCTTAGCTCACCCTCTAGTTTGAGGTTATCTGCTAAATAACGAACGATAGCGTTTACGTTTTCATCGCTCCATTCTTTCACTTTTGTGTTTGGATCTACATTACAAGCGACTAATATTTTCTCTGATGTCACTTTACCGATACCATATATATAGGTAAGGGCTATAACACCGCGCTTATTTTTGCTTAAATCTACTCCTGAAATTCTTGCCATTAGTTTATTCTTTTGAGTTTAAATTATCCTTGACGTTGCTTGAACTTAGGGTTCTTTTTATTAATTACATAAACAACCCCTTTTCTGCGAACTATTTTACAGTCTACACTGCGTTTTTTTACTGATGCTCTTACTCTCATGTCCGTTTTTTTTATTTATATCTGAAAGTTATCCTTCCTTTATTGAGGTCATACGGGCTCATTTCAACCTGTACTTTATCTCCTGGCAAAATTTTGATGTAGTGCATTCTCATTTTTCCTGAGATATGTGCTATCAACTCGTGTCCATTCTCTAATCGTACTCTGAACATCGCATTACTTAACGATTCTGTGATGATTCCATCTTGTACAATTAGGTCTTGTTTTGCCATTTAAAATACCTCTTTTTTGAAAGGGATTGCAAATATACAACTTATCCACATTATTCAAAATTTTTCTATACAATTAATTCTACACTTCCATAAAAATGGAATTTTGAGCAAAAAAAAGCCGAAGAAAAGCAAATTTGGGTTTCAATTTCCTTAAAAATTGTGTTTCTTATTAGTCTTTTTTGTCAGGAGGAAAGAGCAACAGGGTTGGAAGTTCGTATGTTGGCACCGTTTCTTATTGTCGAACATCTTTTAAAACTATACATTACTAGATTTGCCACAAAAATAAATTTCTACCTTTTAGATGCAGAAAAGCTACTGAGCTGATATAAATTTTTTTACTAAACCTAAATAAAATGTTAACCAAAGTACTTCTAAAACTTTAAAATATAGGACTCCCTCAAATTGACAGGGACTACCCCAAAGTCTAACATCTAACAATCCAATAATCTAATATCTAACTACACAAACTCATACCCTATGTCTTTGCGGTAGTATTTACCTTCGTATGATACTTTTTCAGCTATTTGTAATGATTGTATGAGCGCATCCTTAAGTGTCGGAGCAAGTGATGTAAGAGCCATCACTCTTCCTCCATTAGTCAGAAGTTCATTGCCATCGGCTTTGGTGCCGGCATGAAAAATAATACTATCGCTAGTATCAGTTGGTAAAATAATTGATTTCCCTTTTTCAAAATCTTCGGGATATCCCCCTGAAGTAAGGACTACTGTGCAAGCTGCCTTGTCTGAAATGCGAATCTCATGTTCGTTAAGTTTTTCGTCTGCTACTGCTTTTAGAAGAACTACTAAGTCACTTTCTAATCTCGGCATCACTACCTCTGTTTCGGGGTCGCCCATACGGCAGTTATATTCTATCACAAAGGGTTCTCCAGCTACTAGTATCAAACCTACATAAACAAAACCCTTATACACGATTTCGTCTTTTTTAAACCCCTCAATAGTGGGTGTCAAAATACGCTGAGTAACTTTTTGCATCAGGTTATCATCTACGAAAGGCACAGGCGAAATAGCCCCCATACCGCCAGTGTTTAGGCCAGTGTCACCTTCACCCACTCGCTTATAATCTTTGGCGTTAGGTAGTATTTTATAGTGCTGTCCATCGGTCAATAAAAATACCGAAAACTCTATCCCTTTTAGAAATTGTTCTATGACTACTTTTGCGCTTGCTTCACCAAATTTATTTTCAGCTATCATTTCGCGTAGAGCATTTTTTGCTTCTTCAGCATTATCTATTATAAGTACACCTTTGCCTGCTGCTAAACCATCGGCTTTCAGCACATAAGGGCCAGAATAGCTGTCTATATAATCACAACCTTCTTCAAGATTTGAAGCATCAAATTCTCTGTATCGTGCAGTAGGTATTTTGTGTCGCTCCATAAACTGCTTAGCAAAGGACTTACTCCCTTCCATCTGAGCTCCCAGTTTTGATGGGCCTATAACAGGGATATGTTTTAAGTCTTCATCCAGCAAAAAGTAATCATACACCCCTTTCACCAATGGGTCTTCGGGGCCTACTACTACCATGTCTATGCTATTCGTTAGGCAAAAGGTTTTTATGCCTTCAAAGTCAATAGCTGCAAGTGGAATATTTGTGCCACAGAAGGCCGTACCTGGATTGCCTGGAGCTATGTAGAGTTTTTTACATAGTGGACTTTGTTTGAGTTTCCAAGCTATAGCATGCTCACGGCCTCCATTTCCTAATAAAAGTAGATTCATATTTTATCTGTCAACTGGTTTTTCAAATTTATACATATCTCCATTTTGTTTGTCAGATTTTTCGACTGCTGCGCCCTTTTTATTAAGATTGATAACTCTACAGTCTGGCCTCGATGATAAAAAAGAAGAGAGCTGATCTTTAGTAAAATTATTGTAGCTCACATCTAGAAACTTTAGATTTGGCAATTGATTAATAATCGCATTTACTTGATCAAAAGGTAGGCCTGTATTGAATGATAAGTACAAATCTTTTAGCGATTTCAATTCCGCTAAGCAAAGCGGAAGATTTTTAATTTCATTGGCTTTTACATCAATATAGCTTAGTGATTTTAACTGGCAGATTTCAGATGGCAAAGTGCTCAAGAGATTATCTCTAAGGTCTAACAATTCTAATTTTTTGAGACCCGAAACGGTGCTCGGGATAGTTTCAATAACATTATCACGAAGAGTTAACACTTTTAAATTTGAAAGTTTGCCAAAAGAGGTCGGTATGTTTTTTATTTTTTTATCGAATCGGTTAAAGAAATTATTGTCTAAACGAAGTTCTTCCAAAAGTGACAGGTTACCTATATTTTCAGGCAAATTAATCAAACTATTACCGTTTAAATTAAGGTAGCGAAGTTGTGTAAGAGTGATAAGCTGCGCTGGAAAATCTAGAAGTTTAGCGAAGTGAATATCGAGATGCTTAAGAGCTGCTAGTTTTTCAAAACTGTTTGGTAAAGTGGTTAGTAGATTGCCAGATAAATCGAGGTATTCTAGTTTTGTAAGTGTACCAAAATCATCGGGTAAATTTTCTATTTGATTCATCCGAAGGCTTATTCCCTCCATGCCCAAATTGAGATAAGTCAAATTTTTAAGCTGAGTAAACGTAAGGGGAAGACTCTTTAACGTGTTTCCTGAAAGATTAAGATATTCCAAATTCTTTAACTCTCCTATACTCGAATGTAAAGCGGATAATTCGCAACGTGATAGATTAAGTTTTGTGAGTGTAGTTATTTTTGATAATTGCTTTAAAAGAAGGGTAGAGTCTAATTTTATGTTTTCACTGAGGTCAAGTTCTTTTAATTTTAAGCCTAGCATAGCCTCTGGTAAAGTGCTCAGCCCATTCTTAGCGAAATTGACTTTACTTAGCGAATTGACTTTTCCGATTGAAGGCTCAATGGTGATAAGCGCACTCGAAGAAAAGTCTAGCTCAGTCACATTCATATATTTCAATCGAGCAAACACCTCATTATCATACAAGTAGCCGTTGACCGAAACATCTAGTTTACGCAAATTTGATAATCTGACAATAGAATCAGGAAGAGTCCGTAATGCATTCTCTCTCAGACTTAGTGATTCGAGTTGCTCAAGTTGCCCAATGGCATTAGGTAGAGTACCTAGTCCGCAGCCAATTATGTTTAAGGATTTTAATTGTTTAATGGCTTTTGCATTATTCAAAAACTTAATGATGTCAAGATTGCGCGAGGCAATTACCGTTAGTGTTTTTACATTGGGTAAGTCTTGTAGAAGCTTATAGTCAAATGATTTGAGGTCAGCATTGATGAGCAAAGCAGTAGAAGCAATCTTGTTTATCGGCAATTTATCGAGTCGTGTAGTGTCTGATTGGGCAGAAGATGAGATTAGGGAAAAGAAGGGGATAAAAATTAATAAGGTATAGCGCATACATCCAATTTTGGTGTTGCAAAATAAAAAAGTTTAGTGAATAAAAGTTGCTCTATTTTAAACAAACGATAGGTGATCTGTTGACACCCATGTATCTTCAATACTAATTTTTGACCACCCACTTTCTGATTCATCCTCAAAAACTTCTTCCCCTTGCATAATAGATTCTATTTTTGGGTAGTCTTTGCTTGGTCCGCTTCTAACATTGATCGATGTGGCTTTTATAGTAGCTCTTTTGACATCTTTCACAAAGTTTGAGTATACCCACTCATTCATACTTGCACTTATTTTGTACCATTTATTTCGTTCTTTATATATCCTCAAAATAGAGCCAAACAAGGTTATGCCGATAATCATGCTAGTTGTGTTTTCGCCAGATGGCTTATTGCGAATAGTAATTGTACCAGTAGTTACACTTCCATATTTTAAAATGGGTTTTGAAGAAGGGGGAGGAGTACCACTGA
>JBIKJU010000023.1:0-15487 GCA_044360745.1 Chitinophagales bacterium | reverse complement strand
TTTGCCATAAAGTTCGGCCATGGCCTCATTGCACGAAATGCCTTTGGCTATTCCTAGTCCATGGTCTCTGTATGCAGTGATTACTCTGTCGTCTTCTCTAATAGCCGACATCATGCCAGCTGCTAAGGCCTCCTGACCTATATATAAATGACAAAATCCACGAATTTTTTGTTGGCCATAGAGCATTCCAGCTCTTTCCTCAAACTTTCTGAGCCGAATCATCAATTCATACCAATAAAGGTAAGTTTCTTTGTTTAACTTTGTAGCCATAATTTTAAAAGCCGACAAATATAGTGTTTCTTCGAAAAGTTAAACTATTAAATTTTAAGAATCACACAAATGTTGATTTTTTCTTTAAAAAAAGGATAAATGCATTGGTGGGGAAAAATGGCGTGGGAAAGACAAATATCCTAGATTTTATCTATTTTTTAGGGTTAACAAAGAGTTATTTTGGACTTACAGACCAGCAACTTATTAAGAAAGGGAAGTACTTTTTTAGGCTAGAAGCTTTTTGTGAAAATAATGAAAATACCTACGAAGTTATCATTAAATTAGCTGAAGGAAAGAAAAAGGAATGGACAGTAAATGGGGTTCAGTACCCTAAGGTAAGCGATCATTTGGGTATGATACCCGTGATTATTTTATCTCCCGAAGATAGTAGCCTTATACATGGCAATTCTGAAACTAGACGAAAACTTATTGATTCTACACTTTGCCAGGTAGATAATCAATATCTCCAATCACTTATCCAATACAATAAATTTTTAGACCAACGTAATGCCCTTCTAAAAAATACACCCCCTTCGCAAAAAATAAATTTAGAGTTGCTTCATTTTTATAACCACCAGTTATCTACTTTTGGAAGATACATCTTCTCACAACGTAAAGATCTGATGGATCAACTAGCTGATTATTTTAATCAGATTTACAACTCTTTGAGTAATGGTGCTGAAAAAGTAGCTTGGTTGTATGAAAGTCAATTGAAGGAAAGCACATGGGAGAATTTGTTTCGCTTATCTCTAGAAAAAGACTTGATTTTACAGCGTACCAATGTAGGAATACATAAAGACGATTTTGAATTTATTATAGAACAAGAGAAAATAAAGAAGTTTGGGTCTCAAGGTCAGCAAAAGTCATTTTTGTTGGCAATAAAACTTTCACTTTATAAATACATTAAGGAAAGTAAAGGGATAAAGCCTATTTTGTTGCTTGATGATTTGTTTGATAAGTTAGATGCTACACGGGTAGTTCAGTTAATAGCTATAATTTCTACTGATGATTTTGGGCAAGTGTTTATAACTGATACCGATAAAAATAGAATTTTAAATAGTTTTGAAGGGAAAGATGAGCTTTTAGATTGCTTTACAATAGACAATAATGGAGATTAAAAATCAGCAAACGATAGGTCAGATTATAGATGCTTGGATAAATCAAAAGAAGATAAAATCTTCTATTGATACTGTAAAAGTAGAACAAATTTG
The DNA here is from genome assembly GCA_044360745.1 of Chitinophagales bacterium. Taxonomy (GTDB): domain Bacteria; phylum Bacteroidota; class Bacteroidia; order Chitinophagales; family LD1; genus CALAYL01. The sequence continues at coordinate 14,006 of JBIKJU010000023.1, read as the reverse complement.
GCCAAATTTGATGGGGAAAATGATAGCCAATCACACAAAAGAGATACAATTAAGAGGCGATAAATTGTATATCACTATTGATAACCAAACACTCAAAAACGAACTCTTTTATTCAAAAGATAAAATAAAAGATATTTTAAATATTGAGCTTAAAGAAGTTGTTATTAAAGAAGTTTTTATATATTAGTGCGATGAAACAGTTTTCGATTTTATTTTTTATGCTATTTATAGTATTGGGATCTAAAGCTCAAAAAGTATCTTCTGTTCCTGAGGGTTTTCAGTTGAGTTCTTTTATGGTACGGAGCTCTTTTTATACAAACGATTTAGCTAAACGCTTTCTTATTTCTCCATCTATTATCAAGAAATTTAATCCTAAGATAAAGTCTGTCATTTACAAAGGGAGTGTTATAAGAGTGCCCATAAAAGTAAGACCAACCCAATGGGACCCTTCTAAAGTAAATACCAATAAGCTGTTTCTAGGGCCTGAAGATGCAAGGCCAATTGAGGAGTGGGAATGGGAAAAGGAAACTATTGACCCACTACTTTCTGAGGAAGTATTAAGCCTTAATGAAATTAATGGTGATTCTATCCAAAAATTTAAAATTTCTCAACACATTAAGAAGATTGATCAGCGAGTTAGTTATTTGAAATTTCAAACTGACTCAATAAAGCGTGAGGAATTTTCTTTTGAATATGACGAAAAGGATATTAATGCATTGCTAAAGCGTCTGCAACAAGCTAGAAATCGTCATTATGAATCATCACCATTTGGCAGAGAACAAGATAGTTTAAATAAACTTAGATCGCTGTTGTCTGAAGAAAATAACAGACTTTCTCTAAAGCTAAACGAGTATGAATACTTGGTAGATAATGCATATTATTTTAAAAAAAGTAAAGAGGGTGCTCGAGATTTAAAGTCTGCTAAAAAAGCTACAAGTATTGAATATAGGCTATATTATGAAAGACAATATTTAATTGACAATGATGGTGAGCTTTTTAAAAAAAAAGAAACAAAAAGTACAGTAAAGCCAACTGAAATTGTAACCTATGAAAAATCTAAAGTATCTGTAGATAAAAAAAGCGTTTCAAAACCTAAAGAGACTTTAATTTCTGAAGAAAATAAAGTTATAGCTTCATTTGGAAATGAGGTAAATGATAGTAAGTCTGACATAGCCCCTTCTGTAACTAATTTACAAAAGTCCAAAAGTGAAGCTGTAATTCCTTTAAAAGATAATGTATCGACTGAAAAAGATATGGTAGATTTAAGCGAATTGCCATTTACTTCTCTTACAGTTATCAAGACTAATGACAATACAAATACTCTTTTTTATTCTAAGAAAATTGTAAAAGAGCAACAGTTAAATTTAGATGATGTCGATAATCTTATATTAAATGAAAAGCTTGTTATCCCTCAGTTTAGTATTAAACCTATAAAAGTGGACTATATAAAAGGCAAGCCCTTTTATAGCATAGGTGGAGATTCTATTTCTAAGATGAAATCTATGGGTTTTTTAAATCTATTTAAAGCCAATATTCTATTAAATGAACAAAAACAAGCCATAGAAAATCTAGAAAAGTCTATAAAAGTAGATCCTCAGAATGTGAAGTCTTGGGTTTATCATGCAGATTTACTGTTGCTTTCTCAGAGGCAGCAAGATGCAATGATAGAGTATCTAATCGCTACTAAAATAGATCCAAATAATAGTGCCCTTTTTTTTAAAATTGGAAGTCTATATGAGAAAACAAATAATATAGGAAAGGCCTATGAATTTTATTCAAATGCAATTTCTGTAGATAGTTTTTATTCAAATGCTTATTTTGCTAGAGCAAAATTGTCTTTAGAACAAGGTGAAATCAAAGAAGCCATCCGAGATTATTCCGACCTTCTTCAAATTTTACCAACTATTGAAAATGCATATAAAGAAAGAGGACATTTACGGTTAAAGGAGAGAGACTATGAAGGGGCATTGTGGGATTATAATGAATATTTCAAAATAGCCAATCCCGATGCAGATGTTTACTATAGACGGGGTATTTGTAAACTTTTCACAGGAAAAATTGTAGATGGTTGTGAAGATTTTAAAGTCGCTAAAAAACTTAACTTTTATGATGCGGAAAAGGCATTGAAAAAGTATTGTGAATAAGTTCTATTATCTTATTTGTAGCTCCGATATTCTTAATAATATACTCATTACATTTTTGTTTTTTCTCATTTACTAATTGTATATTATTAAGTGTAATTCTTACTTCATTTAATTCTTCTGCATTCGATATTGTATAAGCACATTCTAACTTTAGTAACTCACTCGCTTCTTTTGATTTTTTAAAATTTGGACCGAAAACAACTGGTTTCCCATGCGCTATCACTTCTAACACATTGTGAATTGAATGATCAAATCCTCCTCCTACATATGCCCAAGTTGAATATTTGTAAATGTGAGAGAGGTATCCTATATTATCAATAATCAAGATAGGTTTATCTATGTGCGAGTTGAAATTTGAATAGCGAAGCGTTTGATTAGGAAATGTATTTTCTATAAACTGTATTTCCTCACTATTGATATTGTGAGGAGCTATTATGATTTTACTATTTTCCATAATTTCCTTTTGAATGAGATTTTTGCATACGTCAATATCCTTTTTCCAGCTACTACCAATGACTATACATTTTTTAGTAGACGTAAACTGTGCTATTAAATCTAAATTTATATGCTGTTCTGCTATAGTTTTTACTCGGTCGAATCTTGGATCACCTCCTATAACTGATTCTATGTTTTTGTTTTTTAAAAGATTTTTAGATGTTTCATCTTGTACAAAGATAGTATTAAAGTTTTGTAATATAGACAAGTACCATTTTCCATACCATTTGAAAAATAGTTGGTCTTTTCTAAAATGAGCAGCTATGAGAATGATTGGTATTTTTCTTAAGTGGAGTTCATTTAAAATATTAAACCAAAAGTCATATTTAGTCCACAGTACTATATCAGGATTAATGATGTTTAAAAAGTCGATAATATCTTTTTTGAAATCAAATGGTAAGTAGCTTATAATATCTGTATTTGGGTAGTTTTTTCTTACCTCATAACCTGATGGAGAAAAGAAAGTAACAATAATAAAAAATCCATCCTCTTTTAGCCGCTCAATAATCGGTCTTGCTTGTTCAAACTCTCCTAATGAGGAACAATGCACCCAAATACGTTTTTTAGTAGAATCAATAGGAGCAGTTATTTTCGATCTTCGACCTTCTATGAAAAGGGCTGCTTTTTTATTAAATTTTGATGTAATATAAATAGCAATGAAGTAGACCCTAATTCCTAAATTATATAATTTTTGGATGATAAAACTTAACACTTTATAAGATATCTACGTTGTCTTTATAAAGAAAAACAGGAATAATCCATCCTAGTTTCACACCTACAAACATGTCTAGTCGTTGTTTTGAATCTTTACGTTCTTCATCAAAATTCCAGGCTCTTCTGTTTTGAGTAAATCCAAGTTCTGCTGTTGCTCCAATATTAAAACTTAAAAACTTTTTCCTTTCAAGAAATTTGAAGCCAGTACTTAAGCTCGTTACAAACCCATTACTCATTCTGTCATATCCCTTTCTGTAAGTCTTGTCTAGCTGAGGAAATAGTCTAGTTGGAGCGCGAATCAAAATTTTATGTTGTATAAATCCTACGCCAGCTTGAATAAAAATACCACTTCCCGACAATTTTTTACTAACCTTAAACAGTTTTTCTCCTACAAATTTCACTCCAAAGCCCTCCATTGATATTCTTGGGGTTTGTATTTCTCCTTCTATGGATACCATATTCAAATCAGGGGGCAAGATTTTATTAAGAATATTTGTTTCTTTTACGGTGTTGCCGAATAAAAAATTGCCTTCTACACCTACCATCCAATTCGACTGTAATCTTAGTCCCAATAGCATACCCACATTAGAGTAAAAGCCAAAACGCTGTTTTAAATCTAACAACGAAAAATTAGCCGAATATGAAGGATTTATCAGTACAGCGTTATCTAATCGCTTTGCTCTTTTCTTAAATGCCTCGCTTTCAGATAATTGAGCGATAGTATTTGAAGAAAATATGAATATACAACAAATGAAAAAAAAGATACGATTTTTAAGCATAAACTCTATTCACTAAATTAAAATTTTATTTTTGTGGAGCTTAAAGATAATGAAAAAAATAGAAATGGTAGATCTTAAGGCTCAATACCAACGTATTAAGCCTGAAATTGATAACTCAATTCAACAAGTCATTGATGCTACACAATTTATAAAAGGCCCAGCTTTAAAGAGGTTTGAAGAAAATTTAGCCACATATCTTGATATAAAACATGTTATAGGTGTCGCTAATGGTACAGATGCTCTTCAAATCGCGATGATGGCTTTAGGGTTGCTGCCAGGTGATGAGGTGATAACAGCCGATTTTACTTATGTTGCAACTGCCGAAGTAATAGCTTTATTAGGGCTTAAACCTATTTTAGTAGAAGTGGATCCAAACACCTTTAATATTAATCCTAATGCAATTGAAAGCGCAATTACCTCTAAAACAAAAGCTATAGTACCAGTCCATCTTTTTGGTCAAAGTGCTGATATGGAAAGTATTTTGAAAATTGCATCTAAGCACAATTTGTATGTCATTGAGGATAATGCACAAGCCATAGGAGCAGATTATACGTTTAGTGATGGAAGGGTGGCCAAAACAGGAACAATGGGCACAATAGGTGCTACCTCTTTTTTCCCTTCTAAGAATTTAGGTTGCTATGGAGATGGAGGAGCCTTGATGACTAATAATGACGATCTCGCGGCTAAAATTAGAATGATTGCTAATCATGGACAAGCTGTACAATATTATCATGACGAGATTGGATTAAACTCTCGATTGGATACTATACAAGCTGCTATCTTAGATGTGAAGTTAAAATACCTAGACGACTATAATCAAGCAAGACAAAAGGTAGCAGCAACTTACGATAAAGCATTTGAAAACCACAACAAACTAATAGCTCCATCAAAATATCCTTCATCCACTCATGTTTATCATCAATATACCCTTCAGCTTATTAGTGTGGATAGAAACGAACTCAGAAAACAATTAGCAGAAATTGGTGTGCCTTCAATGATTTATTATCCACTTCCATTACACCAGCAAAAAGCATATTTAGATATAAGATTTACAGATGAGAAATTTCCTATATCCACTCGTCTATCATCATCTGTATTATCTTTACCAATTCATACCGAAATGAATGAGGAGGAGGTCAATTTTATTATTAGTAACGTTTTATTTATAGTAGAAAAATTATGAAAATAGCAGTAGTAGGCACAGGCTATGTAGGTTTAGTTACCGGTACCTGTTTTGCAGAAACAGGAAATACAGTCACCTGTATAGACATAAATGAACAAAAAGTAGCATCATTGAAAAATGGGGAAATCCCAATTTACGAACCAGACTTAGATATTCTTTTCGAAAGAAATGTAAAGGATGGAAGGTTGATTTTTACCACTTCATTAGCAGAAGGCATTGATGGGGCAAAGATTATATTTCTTGCTCTTCCTACTCCTCCTGGCGAAGATGGGAGTGCAGATTTAAAGTATATTTTGAAAGTTGCAGATGATTTAGGCAAAATTATGAAAGACTACGCAGTTATAGTTGACAAAAGCACCGTACCTGTTGGTACTGCCGATAAAGTAAAAGCAGCCATAGCAAAAAATGCATCAGTAGAGTTTGATGTTGTATCTAATCCTGAATTTTTGAGAGAGGGTGTGGCAGTAGAAGATTTTATGAAACCAGAAAGGGTAGTAGTAGGTACCTCATCTAGCCGTGCCAAAGAATTGATGGAAAAGTTATATGAACCATTTGTGAGACAAGGCAATCCAGTTATTTTTATGGATGAGCGAAGTGCTGAAATGACAAAGTATGCTGCTAATTCATTCTTAGCAACAAAAATTTCATTTATGAATGAAGTAGCAAATTTATGTGAACTTGTTGGAGCTGATGTAGATGCTGTAAGGAAAGGAATTGGTACAGATAGTAGAATTGGAAAGAGGTTCTTATTCCCAGGTATTGGATATGGAGGCAGTTGTTTCCCAAAAGATGTGCAGGCTCTTCATTTCACCGCTAAAGAAAATAACTACAATTTTCAAATACTTGATGCAGTGATGGATGTAAACTATCTCCAACGTTCTACTTTTTATAGTAAAATAAAAAATAAAGTCCAAGATTTAAAAGGTAAAAAAGTTGCTCTTTGGGGCTTAGCTTTCAAACCTAATACAGATGATATTCGTGAGGCTCCAGCTTTATCTATAATAGACTCACTTCTAGAAGATGGCGCATCTATAGCAGCTTATGACCCTGAAGCTATGCCCAATGTAAAACAAATTTATGGTGACAAAATAGCTTTTTCGGAAAATCAATATGCTGCACTTGAGGGAGCAGATTTCTTAGTTATAGCTACAGAATGGAATGTATTTCGCTCTCCTGATTTTGACAAAATTAAAACGCTATTGAAATCAAAGATTATATTCGATGGTAGAAATTTATATGACCTAAATGAAATGAAAGATTTGGGCTTTTATTATTATTCAGTAGGAAGAAAAACAATAATATGAGTAAAAGGGTATTAATTACAGGAGCTGCTGGATTTTTAGGTTCACATCTATGTGATCGATTTATAAAAGAGGGCTACAGTGTAGTTGGGATGGATAATCTAATTACTGGTGATTTGAGAAACATTGAGCATTTATTTAAGTTGGAAAAGTTTGAGTTTTATCATCATGATGTATCCAAATTTGTAAATGTACCTGGCCAGTTAGATTACATTCTTCATTTTGCATCTCCGGCATCTCCTATCGATTATTTGAAAATTCCAATTCAAACCCTAAAAGTTGGGTCTTTAGGTACACATAATTTATTGGGCCTTGCTAAAGCCAAAAACGCTAGAATATTGGTAGCTTCTACATCTGAAGTTTATGGCGATCCTACAGTTCATCCTCAAAATGAAGAGTATTGGGGGAATGTAAACCCAGTTGGCCCTAGAGGAGTATATGACGAAGCAAAGCGTTTTCAAGAGGCAATTACAATGGCTTATCATACATTTCATGGTTTAGAAACACGAATAGTAAGAATTTTTAATACCTATGGACCTCGTATGAGATTGAATGACGGAAGGGTATTGCCTGCATTTATAGGTCAAGCATTAAGGGGTGAGGACCTTACGATGTTTGGTGATGGTTCTCAAACGCGTTCTTTTTGTTTTGTTGATGATTTAGTTGAGGGTATTTATCGATTACTTTTGAGCGATTATCCTTATCCTATAAATATTGGCAATCCTGATGAAATAACAATAAAAGAGTTTGGAGAAGAAATTTTGAAACTCACTGGTGCTAATCAAAAATTGATAAGTAAACCACTACCAACAGATGATCCGAAACAGCGACAACCTGACATCGCAAAAGCAAGAGAGATATTAGGTTGGGAGCCAAAAGTTTCACGGGCAGAAGGGTTAAAAATTACCTTCGAATATTTTAAAAAATTGCCGAAAGAAGAATGGTTTAAGGCTCCAAAATTTAATTGAAATGAGTGATTTTTTTGTACATGAATCATCTTATGTAGATGAAGGTTGTAAAATTGGAAAGGGGACCAAAATATGGCATTTTTCCCATGTAATGACCGGATGTAGGCTAGGAGAAAACTGCAATATTGGACAAAATGTGGTTATATCTCCAGAAGTTATTTTAGGAAATAATGTAAAAGTACAGAATAACGTTTCTATATACACTGGAGTAGAATGTGCTGATGATGTATTTCTAGGGCCTTCTATGGTGTTTACTAACGTTGTTAATCCTCGAAGTGCGGTAAATAGAAGAGGACAATATTCTAGAACCCATGTTGGCAAAGGGGCTAGTATAGGAGCAAATGCTACAATAGTCTGCGGACACGATATAGGTAAGTTTGCTTTTATAGGGGCTGGTGCAGTTGTTACAAAAACAGTCCCTGATTATGCATTAGTGGTTGGTAATCCTGCGAAACAAATAGGCTGGATGAGTGAATTTGGGCATCGGTTGATTTTTGATGAAAATAATAAAGGGACTTGTCCAGAGAGTAATGAAACATATATTTTGTCAAATGGATCAGTTATAAAAAAATAATTTTAAACACATGGTAGAGCAATTATTAAAAAAAGAAAAGAAGGTAGCCTTAATAGGATTAGGTTATGTTGGATTACCTATAGCTTTAGAGTTTGCAAAAAAACTATCAGTGATTGGCTTTGACATCAATGAAAAGAGAGTAGAAATGATGCGCAATGGAATTGACCCTTCAAATGAACTTGAAAAATCTGCTTTTGAAGGTTGTGATATTCATTTCACCTCAAATATTGACGACTTAAGAGCAGCTAATTTCTTCATAGTTGCAGTTCCAACTCCTGTTGATTCTCATAATGTTCCAGATCTTAAACCAGTGCAGTCGGCATCTAGAACCATCGGTCAGGTTTTAAAAAAAGGAGACTATGTAGTTTATGAATCTACGGTATATCCAGGTTGTACTGAAGAAGATTGTTTACCTATTTTAGAAGAATTATCTGGACTAAAAGTTGGTGTAGATTTTAAATTAGGTTACTCTCCAGAGCGTATAAATCCGGGCGATAAAGAACATACAATTACTAAAATAACAAAGGTTGTTTCAGGCTGTGATGCTGAGTCGTTAGATATTATTGCAAGAACATATGAGATTATAGTAACAGCAGGTACCCACAGAGCCAGTAGTATAAAAGTAGCAGAAGCCGCTAAAATCATTGAAAACACTCAACGTGATGTGAATATCGCATTGATGAACGAACTCTCTTGTATATTTGATAAAATGGGTATTAATACTTATGAAGTGCTAGAAGCTGCTGGTACTAAATGGAATTTCTTGAAATTTTTCCCTGGATTAGTTGGTGGTCATTGTATTGGGGTAGATCCTTATTATCTTACCTACAAAGCTTCAGAATTGGGATATAAGCCAGAGATAATTTTAGCAGGAAGAAGAATAAATGACTCTATGGGGGCTATTTTATCTAAGAAACTAGTACAACAACTTATCAAACTAAATAAGCAAGTAGCAACAACAAAAGTTTTGGTAATGGGTGCTACTTTTAAGGAAAACGTTTCAGATATAAGAAATTCTAAAGTAGTAGATGTAATTAAAGAACTACAGTCATATTCAGTGAATGTAGAAGTGTATGATCCTTATGCAGATAATGAGGAGTTTGAACATGAATACTCAGTCTCTTTAGTCAACTCATTCGACAAAGAATACGATGCTGTAGTAGTAGCTGTCAATCATGATCAGTTTGCTTCATATGATGAAAACTTTTTTAGGTCAATTTTGAAATCAGACGGAATCATAGTAGATATCAAAGGAGATTTGAGAAAGAAGATTAATAATATTTCTTACTGGTCATTATAATTATTGTTGAATGAAACTACTAATCACAGGAGGAGCAGGATTTATTGGATCGCACGTAGTAAGGCTCTTTGTAAATCAATATCCTAATTATAAAATAGTAAATCTAGATAAGCTGACTTATGCAGGTAATTTAGAAAATCTAAGAGATATTGAAGCTAAAGAAAACTATCAATTTGTTAAGGGAGATATCGCTGATGCAAAGTTTATTATTGATTTATTCGAACATGAAAAATTTGATGCGGTTATACATCTGGCTGCTGAAAGTCATGTTGATAGAAGTATAACTAATCCTTTAGAGTTTGTTGTTACTAATGTGATTGGTACTGTCAATTTACTAAATGCCGCAAAGCAATTATGGGGTTGTAAAAAAGATAGTGTGACTTCTGGCAAACGATTTTATCATGTATCTACAGATGAAGTTTATGGTGCACTAGGAGAGGAGGGTATGTTTTTAGAAACTACTGCTTATGATCCTCATAGTCCTTATTCTGCCTCAAAAGCTAGTTCAGATCATTTTGTTAGAGCATATCATGATACTTATAACCTGCCTGCTGTGATTTCAAACTGCTCTAATAATTATGGGCCTAATCACTTTCCCGAAAAACTCATTCCTCTTTGCATTCATAATATTAAAAATAACAAACCTTTACCAATTTACGGAAAAGGTGAAAATGTAAGAGATTGGCTTTATGTTGTCGATCACGCAAAGGCAATTGATGTTATTTTTCATAGTGCAAAAGATGGAACTACCTATAATATAGGTGGACATAATGAGTGGAAAAATATTGATGTTATAAGATTACTTTGTAAGATAATGGACCAAAAGTTAGGAAGACCTGAGGGTACTAGCGAAACGCTCATCACTTTTATAAAAGATAGAGCAGGTCATGATTTGCGCTATGCCATCGACTCTACTAAACTCCAACAAGACCTTGGCTGGAAACCTTCTCTTCAATTTGAAGAAGGACTAGCAAAAACAGTAGATTGGTTTTTAGAAAACTCAGAGTGGTTAGAAAATGTGACATCAGGCAATTATCAAAACTATTATGAACAACAATATATAAATCGTTAAATGTATAATCAACCTTATCACGACAAAGATATATCAAAGGCATTATTTCTAGTTACTGGAGGTGGAGGGTTTATAGGCTCTAATATTGTTGAGTATCTTTTGAAGTACAATGCTGGTAAGGTCAGAGTTATTGATAATTTTTTGACTAGCAATAAGAAAAACCTTTCATCTTTTTTAAGTCACCCAAATTTTGAATTGTTTGAAGGTGACATTAGAAATTTAGATTTTTGTAGAAAAGCTTGCGAGGGGATTGATTACGTTACTCATCAAGCAGCACTGGGCTCTGTGCCTCGTTCGCTAAAGGAACCATTCAATACTAATGATATCAATGTAGGTGGATTTGTAAACGTACTCACTGCCGCCAAAGATGCACAAGTGAAGCAATTTGTATATGCATCGTCTTCTTCTGTGTATGGCGATGAGCCTACGTTGCCAAAATCCGAGAATAAAATTGGCAAACAGCTATCTCCCTATGCTGTTTCAAAGTATACTAATGAGCTCTATGCATCAGTTTTTCATAAGTCTTTTGGTATGAACGTGATTGGACTTCGATATTTTAATATTTTTGGTCCTCGCCAGGATCCTAGTGGCATGTATGCTGCTGTAATCCCGATTTTTGTTCATAAGATAATGAATAAATTGGATGTGTTTATTGATGGAGATGGAGAACAAACTCGAGATTTTACTTTTGTAGAAAATGCCGTACAAGCCAACATCAGAGCTATGCTTAGTGATAGCAATGAAGCTCAAGGAGAAGTATTTAATATAGCATGTGGTTCTAAATATTCTGTTAACGAACTCTATAATAAAATACAGAAAGTGTTAGCTATTGATCACCAACCCCACTACCGACCAACTCGGGAAGGTGATATTAGAAATTCGTTAGCTGATATTTCCAAAGCATCAAAAATGCTTTCGTATAATCCTGCTTTTGATTTTAATACAGGATTAGAGATTACAGTGAATTATTTCAAAAATTCATATCAACAAGATTAATGTCTTTCTTCTCATCTTTTTTTTCTTCTCAAAAGAAACAACGACTTAATGATTTTTCATTTCTTAAAACAGATTTTCATTCTCATTTGATACCTGGAATTGATGATGGTTCTCAAAGCTTAGGGGATTCCATTCAATTAATTCATGAACTTAGTTCATTAGGCTTTAAAAAAATAATTACTTCGCCACACATTATGACAGATGGCTATAATAATAGCTCCTCTGTTATTCTAGATGGACGAGATAAGGTCCGAGAGGAATTAGCTAGAATCGGCAATTCTATTGAATTTGACGCTGTAGCTGAATATTACTTAGATGAGTCAATTTTTGAGAAAATAACTAAGAGAGATTTATTAACTTTTGGTGATAATTATGTGTTGGTTGAATTATCTTATTTTAATAAATCCTTTAATACTTCGAAGTATTTTTTTGAACTACGAAGTGCAGGTTACAAAGTCGTTCTGGCGCATCCAGAACGTTATCCATATTTTCATTCAGATAGTCTAGAGATGTATCAAGAGATAGTAGATAGTGGAGTTTTTCTTCAATTAAACCTGACGTCACTGACAGGAGTATATGGAAAATCTTCAAAGGCTATAGCAGAAAAATTGATTGATAAATCCTTGATTCATTTTGCTGCTACTGATACTCACAATTTAAGGCACATACAATATTTAAAGAATTGTTTTGAATCAGACTATTTGTATAAATTATCTAAATTAAATTTGTTGAATGAGCAAATTTAGTTGTTTGTAGTAATAGGTTTTTCTTTCTATCTCCATTTTCTATTTTGGTAAAAAAATAAATATGTTGTCTGATGACTTTATAGTAGACCTTCATGCTCACCCTAATCTTAAATCATTTAACTCAGGATATCCTAAGCCTACTAAAAATATGTGGGAACTTATCGAACACAATACCCGCAGAAATAAATTTGCTGAAAATATTGATAAACTATCATCTAAAGTACTAAAGCAATCACAAACAAATTTATATTCATTAGTGGAAGGAAATAATCGCGTAGTGAATATCTCACTTTATCCTACAGAAAAAGGCTTTTTGAGAATTAGAAATGTGCCTAAGTGGTTGGTAGGTAAATTTAAAGTAGAAGTTTTACAAGAAGTTATAACAGGATATGCTATTGAAAAATTAAGGTATCAACGAGATAATGATGATTATTTTGATGATTTAGAGAAAGAGTACAAGTATGTTGCAAGTCATGTTGGCAAAAGCCCCTGCAAGAAGTTTGAATTTGTAATAGCCAATAATTTTCAAGAACTAGAAACGGCACTTTCAAAGCAAAATACTATTGTTGGAATATTGAGTATTGAAGGAGCTCATGTGTTTTTAGATTTTGATGAAGATTTAGAAAAAAACTATTCTGAAGATCAATTAAAAGCATTGATTTCAAAACGAGTAAAGATAGTCAAGCAATGGAAATATCCTCCTCTTACAATTAATCTATCACATCATTTTTGGAATCACTTGAGTGGTCATGCTACAAGTTTTAAGCCCCCAATCAATTCTGTTGTTAATCAAAATAAGGGCAAGGACAAAGGCATTACTGCATTAGGTTGGCATATGATTCGTGAATTATTAAGTACTACTAATGGCAAACGCATTTTGATAGATGCAAAGCATATGAGTGTAGAAGCTAGAAAACAGTATTATACATTTTTAGAAAATTACAATAGTATAAATGGAGACCATAAAATTCCTATTGTTTACAGTCACTCCGCAGTAAATGGATTTAAGACTATGGATCAATCTATAGCGAAACCAGACAAGCCCATGAAGACTCGATTTCAGCGATTTTACAAATGGAGTATCAATAACTCTGATGAAGAAATCAGAGCTATCCACAAGTCTGAAGGACTCATAGGTATTATGATGGATAAAGGGAACTTAGGAGGAATTAGAACAATAAGATTAATTTCAAGTATTGAAAATTCGAATAAGCTACGCAAAGAGTTTTGTAAATTATTTTTAGATAATATATTCCAAATTGTAAAAGCTATTGGTGAAAAGTCGGGATGGGATGTGATAGCTTTAGGAAGTGATTTTGATGGAAGTATAACGCATATAGACCCTTATGAGTCATCTGCCAAACTACCAATGCTGGAGAATGACTTGGTAGAGTATTTAGAAAAGTATGATTATTATAAACAACTTTGGTATGGCTACACACCAAAACAGTTAATGAGGAAGGTAATGAAAGATAATGCAATTCAATTTTACAAAAAGTTTTTTGTGTAGAATTATTTTCAATTTACTTAAATTCTAAAAAAAAAACTAGGCATTTGCTTATTGAGGTCTTTCTAACATTGTCCCACATTTGTTGCAGGTACATAGCGATTTATTATCATAAAATTTATTCATTACAATTGGCAAATCTTTCACAATGTCGTTTAAATACATTTTTTCTTCATAAAGCTTATTACCGCAAGATTCGCAATACCATTGAAAAGCATCCATCACAC
>JBIKJU010000186.1:0-4435 GCA_044360745.1 Chitinophagales bacterium | reverse complement strand
ATCTTTGCACGAGAGTTATAGTCATCAAATAAAGAGTCTATATATTTTGCTGCAAGAAGGTCTCTATCTTTATTAGTAGTATATATAACTACTTTCGCATTTGGAAAAGTATCAACGATAGTTTGAAACATTGACAACATGTGACCTTCTATAGTTGGAGCTAATTTTACTAGATAAGGATTTTCAAATCCTATAAATGGCGATGCAACAAAAGGCTGAATATTTAATTTTTTATTTTTCTTGCAATAGTCCGCCACTATTTTAGCTGCTGATACTTTGCCCGGTCCGATGATGATATCACTGTTTTGTATTTCAGGACTATTTTTCAATTTTTCTTTCAAAATGGAATCATTGGCTGTAGCATCCATCACATGAATATCAAAATCAAAGAATGGTGGATTATTTTTAAACGCCAATTGAAAACCTTCTAAAAAGTCAAGTGCATCAATAGAGCTTTCTTTAACCTTGATATTTTTAGTAACAGCAGGGTCTTCTTCTTTCCCTGATGCACTCATTTTCCAAGAAGCATGATTCTTATCGAACGATAATAAAAGAGTGATTTTCATTTTTTGAAGCGGTTCTTGACTGATAAGACTACTATCAATATATGTTTTATATTTTGAAAGTAAACTATTATTGCTAAAACTTGAAAGCTGCTCGGCATTAACTTCTTTAGAAATAAGTTTTGGCTCATTCTCGATAATTCTATCTTTCTTTTCAGGAATAATTACACGAGAAAGATTAGTGCTTTGAGCTACCAATTGGATTGAAGCAGTTAGAGATGATAAGAAAATAATTAATCTAAAGTTCATTAAATATGTTTTAAAAATCATGAAACAACAATCGTGCCTATTCCCATTCAATGGTAGCAGGTGGTTTTGAGCTAATATCATAGACTACTCTATTTACCCCTCTCACGTTATTGATAATTTCATTAGAAATTTTGGCTAAAAAATCATAAGGTAAATGAACCCAATCAGCAGTCATACCATCTGTGCTATGAACCGCTCGAAGTGCAGCTACACTCTCATATGTTCGCTCATCACCCATTACACCTACAGAACGAACAGAAGTAAGAATGGCTCCAGCTTGCCATATTGAATCGTATAGTCCATGAGATTTAAGACCGTTTATAAAAATAGCATCTACTTCTTGTAATGTTTGTAATCGTTCTGATGTAATAGCACCTAAAATCCTTACCGCTAAACCTGGACCTGGGAAAGGATGACGATTTAAAATATCAGGGTGAAGAGTCAATTCTTTACCAGCTTTACGCACTTCATCTTTAAATAAATAACGGAGAGGCTCAACGATTTTTAGCTTAAGTTTTTCAGGTAGACCGCCCACATTATGATGCGACTTTATAGTTGCTGAGGGACCTTTAACTGATATCGATTCAATAACATCGGGGTATATAGTGCCTTGAGCTAAAAACTTAACATCATGATGCTTATTAGCTTCCTCTTCAAAAACATCAATAAATAATTTTCCGATAATTTTTCGTTTACTTTCTGGGTCATCAATTCCAGCTAGTCCCTCTAAAAATCTATCTCCAGCTCTTACTCCTATTACATTGAGTCCCATTCCTTCGTACTTTTTTAAAACATCTTCAAACTCATTTTTCCTGAGTAAGCCATTGTCTACAAAAACACAAATCAATTGCGCTCCCACTGCTTTATGTAGTAATAATGCGGCAACAGAAGAATCTACACCACCAGACAATCCTAACAATACTTTTTGGTCTCCTATTGTTGCTCGAAGCTCATCTATAGTATCCGCTACAAAAGAAGCAGGTGTCCAATCGCCTTTAAGCCCAGCAATTTTATACAAAAAGTTTTGGATGATTTTAGTGCCATCTGTGCTGTGAAAAACTTCAGGGTGAAACTGCAATGCGTGTACAGGATGATTAAATGCAGAAGCAATTGATTGAAAAGCTGCCACTGGTATACTATCAGATGTAGCGGTAACTTCAAACTTTGCTCCTACTTGGCTTATCGAGTCACCATGACTCATCCAAATTTGTGAATGATTAGAGACTTCTTCAAAAAGAGGGTCTTTAAAATTTTGAATATCAAGGTGAGCACGTCCATATTCGCGTTTGTTGCTTTTATTTACTTCTCCTCCAAATTCGATAGCCAGTAATTGAGCGCCATAGCACACTCCCAAAAGTGGTGCATGATTTATGAGTTTTTCTAAATCTACTCGAGGAGAGTCTGTATCTCTTACCGAAAATGGGCTACCACTCAAAATTATACCTTTAGTGGTATTATCTAAATCTGGAATTTTATTAAAAGGAACTATTTCACAAAACACATTGGCTTCTCTAACCCTTCTGGCGATAAGCTGGGTATACTGAGACCCAAAATCTATAATCAAAACTTTTTCTTGCATAGGCAAAATTAACGTTTAAGTTTAATAAGAGACAAAAAAGTTTCATTTTTTAGCAGAAAAAGAAGAATCTGTGTATAGAATGTTTAAAATCTTTGAAAAAATGAGTAAAAAACATAAAACTCGAAAATTGGTATAATTTTGGAGAATAAATTTCAAAAACTGTTTATGCTTAAAAAAATTGTATTAGGACTAGTCATATTTTTAGTTCTTTTCATTGGTGCTTTAATTGCAATTCCATTTTTATTCAAAGATGAAATTAATCAAGCCATAAAAGATGAAATCAATAATAACTTAAATGCAAAAGTAAATTATAGCGACTATGACCTTTCATTATTAAGATCATTTCCAAATTTTAGTTTTCAACTAAACAATTTCTCTATTGTTGGAATTGATGATTTTAAAGGTGATACATTAGCTTTTATATCTGATTTTAGATTTACTATAGATTTGATGAGTGTATATAAAAAAGAGAAATACAAAATCAAACAAATATTAATAGATAAAGCTCAAATAAATGCTCTCATAAACAAAGGAGGAATAGCTAACTGGGATATTGCGAAAACTGAGGAAGAGCAAAAAGATACTCCTAAAAAATCAGATAGTAACTTTAGTCTTGAAATCAATAAATATGGCATCACTAATACAAACATTTTATACGAAGATTTAAAAGGGAAATCTAGTGCCTATCTTAAAAATTTAAACTTTGAAGGATCTGGAGATGTGTCTGAAAATATTTATGATTTTAAAACTAAAACGAGTATTGATGAGCTAAGTTATGCTAGCGGTGCCATCGCTTACTTGTCAAAAGCTAAAATAAAAGCAGACAATACCATCATCATTGATCAGAAAAACAGCATTTACCGATTTAAGGAAAATGAAATAGGCTTAAATGATTTACACTTAGGCTATGATGGATTTGTAAAAATCAATGACAAAGATTACTCAATTGATTTGAAGTTTAAATCCAAAGAAACTGCTTTTAAAAATATTTTATCGCTTATTCCTTCGCTTTACAAAAAAGATTTTGACAAAATAAAGACTAGCGGTTCTCTTGCTCTCGATGGCTCAGTAAAAGGATTATACAGTGAAAAAATAATACCTTCTTTTAATATCAATTTGAAAGTAAAAGACGCTATGTTTCAATACCCAGACTTACCTACAGCTGTCAAGAACATACAAATCAATGCTAATATCACAAAAGATCAAGGTACTCTAGATAGAATGCTAATTGATATCAAAAAATTACATGCAGATATCGGCACAGATCCAATTGATGCTGTTATCAAAGTATCTACCCCAATTTCTAATCCTAATGTAGATTTATCATTGAAAGGTAAATTAGACTTAGCCAATATCAATAAATTCTATCCTCTTGAGGGAATAAATAAACTAACAGGATTGATGGTTGCCGATTTAAATTTTAAAGGAAAAAAATCTGATGTTGATGCTAAAAGATTTAATAACATAGCCGCATCAGGCAATTTATTAGTCACTAATCTATTTTATGATAGTAAAGAAACTCCTATGCCGCTAAATGTTAGTGACATTAAAATGAATTTTACTCCTAGCAACATAGTCCTTTCAAATCTTAAAGCTAAAATTGGTAAAAGTGATTATCAAGCTACAGGAAGCTTGGAAAATTATTTAGCATATGCTTTTAATCAAGGTGCTTTAAAAGGCAATTTAACACTCAACAGTGTTTATTTTGATGCTGATGAGTGGCTAAAAAAAGATGAAACTGCAAAAGATAGTGAGACCCCAGCAAAACAGTCTGAAAAATATTTTCAAGTGCCCAATAATATTGATTTAAATGCTAAAGCAAGCTTTGGCACTATCAATTATGATAAACTAAAACTCACCAATGCCAAAGGTAATGTGCAAATTAAAGATGAAATAATTTATATTAATGATATTTTTGCCAATACATTAGGTGGCGATGCAAAAATATCTGCTGCTTATTCTACGGCTAAGTCCTCAATTCCTAAAGTTAATTTTAGCTACGATATCAATAATTTTGATTTTAAACAAACCTATGAATTTGTAG
>JBIKJU010000167.1:0-4921 GCA_044360745.1 Chitinophagales bacterium | reverse complement strand
AATTCCATTCGAGAAGTTGTTGGTCTTTTCACTAAATCCATTCATTGCAATTCGCTCCATATCATCCTCGGTGAGTTTATCATGCTTCAAAATATGATTTTTGAGGATAGCTATTTTTCGCTCAAAAACTTCTAAATCTTCTTCTTTTCCTTCTGCTTTAATGGTGTTTCCTCTAGAAACCATACGCAGAGTTGGGAAGAGTTTTTTAAGATAAGTAAATTTGGAATTATTGATGCCAAACAAATGAATGGGGTCTATTCCGTCTATTTCAATAGTCAGTTCTTTCAATAGTGTATATTTTAGATTGATGCAAATTAAAAAATAACGACTGTAACATATACCTTGCACATGTTATTTAATCAACAAGTTTTCCACTAAAATAATGTCTACACTTATAACACTTACTACTGATTTAGCCGGAGGGTCATATTATCTCGGGGCATTAAAAGGAAGTTTATATACGCTAGATTTGGGCATTAACCTAGTAGATATTTCTAATGAAATATCTGCATTCAATATTAAAGAAGCTGCTTTTGTATTACAAAAAGCAGCACCGTACTTTCCCTCTAATACGGTACATCTACTTCACGTAAATGCCTCCTCAGGAAATGGTCAGATACTCATAGCTGAGGCAATGGATCAATATTTTATTTTGTTTAATAATGGCTCTGGACCTTTACTTTTTGGCGATTTGCCAGTAAAATATTTTAGAATTCATCAAGAAAGTGAGAGTGGAGCATTGTTTTTAAATGCAATAGCTAAAGCTGTTAGGAGTATAATGGATAAAACATATTTAGAATTACCTATATCTGACGTAAAGAAATCTATAAATATGCAACCAGTTGCTAGATCAGGTTATATCAAAGGACATATAATCATGATAGATCAATTTCAGAATGCAATTACTAATATCTCTAATGATTTAATTCTTCAAATATTTGGAGAAAATAGATTTTTGATTTCTATTAATTCTTATGATATTAATATCGTAAGCAAACATTATAGTGATGCCAAATTAGGTGATTTATTAGCATTTATAAATAATGACGGCTTATTAGAAATAGGAATTAATAACGGAAAAGCAGCTCAGTTACTTGGATTGAGCACATCGTCTTCTGTTATTTTAATGGAATAATAATAAAGTAAAAATGACTAGAATTAAGCGAATAGTAAAATTAACTATTGAAGTTGAAAAAAGAGAGTTGTTTATTTCCTTATATCTAGAGAGAGCAAAAAAAATTGCATCTTTTGAAGGATGTATCTCGGTAGATTTACTAGAAGACAGATATGATAAAGCAGTTTTTTTTACAGTTTCAAATTGGCAAAGCGAAGAGCAATTAAATGCCTACCGAGATTCAGATTTTTTTGAAACTACTTGGAAGAAAGTTAAACCACTTTTTGCCGAAAAGGCTTTAGCATGGACTCTTGACACGCTATGAAACTATTCTCAACCGATTTTAATTAAATTATATTATTTTAGCTTCATTTAGTCAATACACAGAACCGATTTTTATGTTCAAAGCGAAATTCGATTATATTTTATTTCTTTCATTTATACTATTTGTGTTATTGAATAGTTGCAAGAAGGAAAATAAAAATGAGTGGGATGCTGAATATTTAGCACCACTGGCTAAAACTACGTTGTCTATAGCTAATCTTGTGAGCGATAGTTTAGCAACCGTAAATCCTGACAATTCTGTAAATTTGAGAATCAGCAATACAATTTATGAGCTGAATTTAGCAGATCAGTTTATCCAAATTCCAGATACTCAAATTCGGCAAAAGATAACCATAGATTCATTGTTATTACCTGTTACAGGAATTGATTATGTATCTTCTTTGGGAGCTTTAGCTGACCAGCTTATCATCAACGGAGATCCAACACAACAATTTTTAGGTAATTTTTTAAAAGGCAATCATGGGAATACTGCCAATGTACCTCCTCTCAATGGTTTTTCTGCTCCCCCTTTTGTATTTGATGGCAGTACTTATTTTCAAACATTGGAAATAGAAAAAGGAAAACTTGACTTCTTTTTTATCAATCACTTACCTGTTCCTATTACTAATGTAGTTTATGAAATTAGAAATCAAGGTTCTCCTACAGCTATTCTCACAGATAATATTCCTTTTATTCCGCCTTATGACTCTGTTTATAAATTTTACTTGTTAGATGGTAAAACTGTAAATTCGAATCTTGAATTTACGGTATCTAATTTTAATTCACCAGGTTCTGGAGGTGTGCCTGTGGTGATAGATACTAATGATTATATTAGAGTGAAAGGACGCATTTTTGATATCCGAGCAAAACGAGCAATAGCGCGTTTCCCAGCTCAAGACTTGATTTCTTCCGATCAAGAAATTACTCAAACTATTGCTGACAGGAAATTTACTTTTGTGGAATGTAAAACGGGTCAATTAGATGTCGAATTTAAGAGTTCTATTCAGGAAAAAATAAGACTAACCTACCAACTAAAAGGAGCATTTAATAAATTTGGGAGGGGAATCACTGCAGTCACGGATATTTTACCTGCTTTACCTGGCCAAACTCAGACAGTGAGGCAGAGTTATGATTTAAGTGGATATTCTATTGCTCTCACTGGAACTGATGGTTCTAAATTTAATACTTATACACAGGTTATAGTGGCTAGAATAGATTCTTCAGGCATACTTAGAGAGATAACTAGTAGTGATAGTGTAGAGATATCTTACACCCTACGAAATATACGACCAAATTACATCAAGGGCTATGCTGGTAGGGATACCATAAAATTTAACGGGAGCAGTCCATTCGATGTTGCAAGAATTTTTTCGAATAGTTCTCCCAATGCAATTGATTTTCAAGAAGCTAAACTTTCAATAGGTATTGAAAATGGACTAGGTATTGAGGCAAATGCAAAAATCAACTTTCTGAAAGGTACTAATGTCGGGGGAAATCAAGTAACCCTAACAGACTTTTCACCAACTCCAGTTATTGGTAATTTATTGACCGTATTGCGTGCTCGTGATTTCCCTCTTCGAACGTCATCACAACGGTTTGAAGTGAATAGCTCTAGTAGCAATGTCAAAGATTTTATTACAAATCTGCCTAATAAAATTGATTATGACGTTGAAATAAAAACAAATCCCAAAGGCAATTTGCAGACTTATGATAATTTTGCTTATTCAGATTCTAGACTAAAAGTAAATCTTGATTTAACAATACCACTGAAAGTTAAAGCTAATAATCTAGTCTTGTTAGATACTTTTGACTTCAAACTTGGAAATACTCCTCAAGAACTTGACAATATTAAAGAAGGTCAATTGTTTTTGATTACCTATAATAAGTTCCCGATGAAGGCTAACATTGACCTCGTAGTTTATGACGAAAATTGGAATGTAGTAGATACTTTACTGAAAAACTATGCTCTAGAGCCAGCAGATGTGGATATAAACTGTAAAGCTCAAGTAGCTAAGAAAAATGTAGTCCCAATACCTATGCCTACCGATAGAGTTAGAAAAATTTATCCAGCTCGCTTTGGTTTAGTTAATGTTAGATTTAATACACAGTCAGGAAATGGCAATTGCAATAATCAATTTTTTACTATCTATTATGATTATTATCTCGATACTAAAATCACTGCTCAATTCACTTATCGTCAAAAGCTGTAAACATTTATCTATGCAGGATTTTATTGTAAAACATTTTATTCTTTTCTTTTTTATATTTCTTGTTCAATTCGCATTTTCTCAAAGCAATGACATACGTGAGGATATGGCCTATTTACATGGAATCCCATCATTGCAGCCTATAGCAGATTGTTTGTCAAACGAAATTATGATAATGGGAGAGGGACGGCAAAACAGTAATGCATTGCCCATAGCTATTCTCACTGATGTTTTAGGCGGAGGTTTTTTGAGTAATAACATAAAGAATAGAGTGAAAAACTTTCCATCAAGTAGACGACTTTATGAACATGAATTGGCAGCTGGGATTCATTATAAGCATAGATTTAAAAAGAATGATTTGACATTGCATGTAGGATATAAATTTAGAAATATGCTCTATGCCAATATCAGTAGAGATGCTCTAAATCTGTTAGTTTATGGCAACAAAATGTATGAAGATCAATATGCTGATTTGAGTAATATGCGTTTTGAAAATCTACAATACAACCAATTTAGTTTAGGAATATCAAAAAAGGAACAACGACTTTATGCAGGATTGATGTTGTCTTTTTTAGTTGGAGACAACAACCAACAGCTGAGATCTCGAGATGGCTCTTTTTACACTGCGCCTTATGGAGAGTATATTGATATCGCATACAATTTTAGATTTAATCAATCACACGAAGGAGCACCAGTCTTTATGCAACCCAAAGGTTATGGATTTTCTGCTGATTTGCAATTAGCATATGAATTTGAAAAAGGAACTTTACAATTTAATGTTACTGATTTAGGCTTGATAGCTTGGGGAGGACATAGCTTCAACTATAGTAATGATACATCATTTCGATTTGAAGGTATTTATGTAATTGATAATCTGATTAGAATTAATGATTATAAGTTTCAATTTTCATCGGATAGCTTAATCACTAATTTGGTATCTTCTAAAACGAATTTTAGGTATAATACTACTTTGCCAAGTACCTTTCTTTTGACTTATTCTTTTTTTCAAAATATTGGCAAGACTAAAGTTCAAATAAATTGTGGTGTTCAAACTCGTTTGCTAACCAATTATTATGCAATGGCATTTGCAAAAGCCAATTTCTTTTTGCCAAAACATTTTGTAACCTCTTTATCGCTGTCTGGAGGCGGGTACTCACTTTTCAATGTGGGATGGGATGTAGGGTATTTTGGAAAACATTTTCAAGCGCAGATTGGCACTCATAATTTAATTGGAATGATAGCTCCTAGGCACTATCCATCAACATCTGTTTCACTA
>JBIKJU010000251.1:0-3305 GCA_044360745.1 Chitinophagales bacterium | reverse complement strand
TGACCCCCCGAAAGCTGATGTGGATAAGCATCCAATATCCTTTGTGGATTTGGTAACTGTACTTTCTCAAACATTTTCAACGTTACCTTAGTAGCTTCGGCCTTATTGAGTTTTTGATGAAGCATAATAGCTTCCATGACTTGATCGCCACATGTAAATACCGGATTTAAAGAGGTCATTGGCTCTTGGAAAATCATAGCGATTTCATTGCCTCTATACTTTCGCATATCACTTTCTTGAAGCTTTACTAGGTCTATTTGCTTCCCATCTTGAGTATGATATATAATTTGTCCAGATGCTATACGTCCAGGAGGATTTGGAATTAGGCGCATTACAGATAGTGAAGTTACCGATTTACCAGAACCAGATTCACCTACTATACCTATTGTTTCTCCTCTATATACATTAAAGCTGATATCATTCACAGCTTTTACATGACCCTCTTCAGTTTTAAATTCAGTAACTAGATTTTTAACTTCTAACAATAATTTTTTCTCCATAGCTATTATTTCTGATACAAACCCTAAAGGTAGTTTTTTTTTTAGATTGTTTATAGTTTTTATTTCGTCTCAAATAAAGCATTTTGAAACTGTATTATTTTGAGTTCAATTCAACAAAATATTAACATTTGGACTGGAAATGGTGATTTTTCAAATTAAAATCTAATTTTCGCTTTTAAAATATGTACGTTGGTTATAATTTTTTTATTCAGTTTTGGAATTTTCTTTTAAAATCGCTTTTCATATTATTAAAAATTAGCTAAACATGAAATATATTTATCTTTTGATTGTCCTTTTGTCACCTAGCTTTTTGATCGCTCAAAAAGCCGAAGTATCTGGCAAAGTCACAGATGAAAAAGACAACTCTGCTATGTATGGTGTGAATATCAAAATAAAGGGTACTACCGATGGCACTACTACTGATGACAATGGTTCCTATACTTTAAAAGTACCTAGTGGAAAACCATTTACTTTAGAATTCTCTTATGTAGGTTATATGCTTCGCTCAGTTGATTTTGTAGCGTTGCCAGATGCTGGAGAAAAAACATCCAATGTAAAAATGACGGATAATGCCCGAGAGATGGATATAGTAGTGGTGACAGGTAGTAAGTATGAGAAAAAGTTTAGTGAAGAAACGGTCTCTCTAGATGTTTTAAAAGGGCAGAATATTACCCAGAGCAATCAAAATCTAAACGAAGCCGTAAATAAAGTACCTGGTGTAAATATGTTGGGAAAAACAATATCCATTAGAGGTGGTAGCGGTTTTGCGGATGCTACTGGCAATCGTGTATTAGTGCTCTTAGATGATGTACCTATGGTAAGTCCTGAGAATGGCGGTATACGGTGGGAAACTATGCCAGTAGAAGCGATTAATCAAATGGAGGTTATAAAAGGAGCAGCATCAGCATCTTATGGTTCTTCAGCGCTAAATGGATTAATAAATGTAAGAACGATTTCTCCAAAAGCAGGAGAGTCATTCTCTAAGATTTATGCTAGTATAGGTGTTTTTGACCACCACAATAATAGAGATTTTTGGTGGTTTAATAGAAAAGTAGTGAAAGGGAAAGAACGCTATCAAGCTCCAGTTTTTGGAGGAATAAGTTTTGTACATGCCTCTAAAATTGGTAATACTGACATTACCACCAATTTTGCTTATCAAGGCAATCAAGGCTATACAAAACACAACTCATTTGACCGAGTACGAGGTTTTATGAAATTGAGATATATACCTACAAAAATGCCAAATCTTACTTTTGGTATGATGATGAATGTGGCATATATTCGAGCTGATGATTTTTTCCTTTATCAAGGATATAAAGACTATGGAGATTATGGTCTTTTGAGAGATTATTTGGCTACAGGTGATGAAACAAAATTAAATCAATTTTTGAGTGGAATACCTACTTCAAAACGTGATAGTTTTGTTTTAGTACCTCAAAAATACGATGTAGAGAAACAAATAGCCGTAAATGTCAATCCATACATAAATTTCTATGATAAGCATGATAATAGACACTCTTTAAAAATGAGTTATTATTATGTGACCAATAGAAGTACTACTGGCGATACGAGTACGTCTATGAAATATTATGGCGACTACAGCTTTGTAAAACGTTTTGCAGAAAAAGATTTGACCATAGCTACAGGTATTTCTGGATATTATTCTAAAATTAATAGTATCACCTTCAGTGAGCGATTTGAAGCCAACGCTGGGGCTTATTTACAGGTAGATAAGAAATTTTTTAAACGATGGACAGTATCTGCCGGAATGAGGTTAGAATACTATAAACTTGATAATACCTCGCCTATGAACGAGCAATGGGTATTAAATAAAATTTTGAATAGGAGTGGGGCTAATGCTATAAAATCACCAGTTCAGCCTTTATTTAGATTTGGTACTAATTTCCAAGCTACAGAAGGAACCTTTATCAGAGCTTCATTTGGACAGGGTTATAGATTTCCGTCTATTGCAGAAAAATTTGTGCAAACACCAAGAAGTGGCGCATATGCAGTGCCTAATTTTAACCTAAGACCTGAAAGCGGATGGTCTGCTGAAATAGGAATAAAACAAGGAGTCAAAATTTCCAATTGGGTGTTTTATGCTGATGTGGCTGGATTTGTAAATAGATACCGTGATTTGATAGAGTTTGTCAATATTCCTCCTGATAGTGCTCCTGTAACTGTTCCACCAGGTTTTTTTATTGTTGCACAAGCCCAAAACGTAACCAAAGCAATGATAATGGGTTTTGAAATTTCAACTATCGGTACTGGAAAGATTTTTGGTGTGCCACTTAATTTCTTAGTTGGGTATACTTATATGGAACCTTGGAATCTTAATGCTGATGCCATTCTTAAAGACCCTACGGCTATGTATTTAAATTTTAGACTTAAACATTCTGCCAAAGCCGATGTTCAAACTGAGTACAAGCGTTTTATTTTAGGAATTACAGGAACGTTTACTTCTCAGATGTTGAGAATTGATCCTCAGTTTAATATCATAGCCCCAATCAGAAGATGGAGAGAAGAGCACAGATCTGGCGATTTTGTTTTTGATGTTAGAGCTGGCTACAATTTTAGAGATAAACTCACTGCTACTGCCATTGTGAAAAATGTAACTAACAGAGAATATGTACAACGACCAGGATTTGTAGAGGCTCCGCGCAACTATACTCTTTTGGTGACATACGCTTTTTAATTCTTTCATGCTATTTTTTCATCCTCTTATTGAAAATACCTTCTATATGTAATTGCTGTTTTTAGTTTTATTAAAAATTGACATCTATGTATTTAGTAGGTAAAGGGAAA
>JBIKJU010000070.1:0-9268 GCA_044360745.1 Chitinophagales bacterium | reverse complement strand
GCTTTTGTGACAGGAGCATGAATGCTAGGTTTTGGCATGCACTTTCACACTATGGAAGGTATAGAGACCCCGCTATACGCTAGGGCTTTTGTCTTTAAAGAACCCTACACTGGAAAAAAAATGGTATTGGTCATAGCAGAGATAGGATTTGTAACCAATGCATTAAAACAAGGTGTGCTATGGGAGCTAGATAACAAATTACCCAATCACGCTATAGATGATAGTAACTTAATCTTAGCTGCCCAACACACACACAGTGGCCCAGGTGGCTTTGCTTACTATGGTATTTATAATGTCAGTATTCCGGGATTTGTAAAAGAAGTTTTTCATAAACTAACAGAAGGCATTGCTGATGCTATTGTAGAAGCACATGAAAACACTACTGAGTGTAATATCGCTTACAATGAAGGCGTTTTTGACCTTAGTGATAATGTTGCGTTTAATCGGTCGTTGAAGCAATATAATCAAAATCCTGAGGTGCAACCCAAAATAGACCAACGTACTGCCAATACTGGTGTTGATCGAAAAATGTATCAACTTTCATTTCATAATAATAAAAACGAAATTGAAGGCCTAGTTAATTGGTTTGGGGTGCATACTACATCAGTGTCTAATGATTTAAACAAGGTTTGTGCTGATAATAAAGGATATGCAGCCATGTTTACAGAACAACAATTTAACGAGACATTTATTGCTGCTTTTGCACAAGGAAGTTGTGGAGATATCACCCCTCGTTTCAAATATAATTCAAAACGTAAATATCAGCGTGGTAATTGGGATGGAGAGTATGAAGACGACTATAAAAGTGCTGCTTTCAATGGCAAGCTACAGTCAAACAAATCAATAGCTATTTCTTCAACCACCGATTCTTCTCATTTTTTAAAACAAATCCAGTTAGACAGTGAGATTTTCTTTTTTGATTTTTCAAATGTAGCCTGCAATCCCAAATATACTAATGGAGTAGGTGATGCTCGCACAAGCCCAGCGGCAATGGGAATAGACTTTTTGGGTGGTGCATATGTAGATGGACCCGGAATGCACCCTGCTTTAGTGTTTGTAGTCAGAAGACTGATTAGATTAAGACGACTAAAAGAAACACTCTTCGCAAAACTAAAAAGCGATGAAAAAAGCAAAAAGACCTTGGCTAACTTCAGAAGTCAGGGAGTGAAAGATATAGCTGTAGAAACCAACGAACGAAGATTGCTCGGAATAAAAAATGTAAGTAAGAGCATATTGCCCGGCTGGTTAGACCCAGGAATAGAGTTATTCAAAATTTTTCATGAACGAGAAGGCTATAAGAATAAACCTTGGTCTGGAAAAATTTTACCTATTCAACTTAGTTTTATTGGAGAAGTAGCCTTAGCCGCTTTCCCATTCGAAATCACAACTATAGCCGCTAAGCGATTAAAACAATCCTTGTTAGAAAAATTAAAACCGCTAGGCAAAACTACTGTGATTTTAGTCCCCTATGCCAATGGCTATTCTGGCTATGTCACTACTTTTGAAGAGTATCAGGTACAAATGTATGAAGGCGGACACACCGTATTTGGACAATGGACTCTTGCAGCACTGCAAACAAAATTTGATGAATTAGTAGATATGATGAGTGTAGCTAAAGAAAATCGACAACTAAAACATGATGATATACCACCAAGTTTTAGTATTGAAGAGTTAAACTCATTTGCGCACTACACCCCAAATTGGTATAAGCGAAAACTAAAAAGGGAGTCAAAACTAGAGAAATAAGTCATGTTGAGTTATTGGGAAAAAAGTTCGTTTTTGGAGGCAGATATTGTCATCATTGGAGGAGGCATAGTTGGACTCTCTACTGCTATATCGCTCAAAGAGAAAGACAATAAACGCTCTATCATACTCCTAGAAAAAGGACTTTTCCCTTCAGGAGCAAGTACAAAAAATGCTGGTTTTGCTTGCATTGGTAGCCTATCGGAAATAGTGAGCGACCTAACAACCTCATCGCCAGACGAAGTATTAGAGTTAATAGCACTTCGATATCAAGGACTAAAAAAGCTACGCCAACGATTAGGAGATACTACTATTGGCTATGCTGAAAATGGAAGCTATGAATTGTTTTTTGAAGAGCAACCCAGTTGTATAAATGAAATAGATAATCTCAATGATTGGCTGTTGCCGCTTTTAGGTCAAAAGGCCTTTAGCCTATCTCAAGCAAAGCCCTCAGATCTTGGATTGGATAGCCAAAAGATAAAACTCATGCTCACCAACAACTGCGAAGGAGAAATCCATACAGGTATGATGATGAAAGCACTCCAACTCAAAGCCCAACAGATGGGCATCAGCATGTTTACACAAACCGAAGTAAGCACCATAGAAGACAATGGAACCAATGTAAAAACCTATATTCAAGGCAGCGAAGTGGTTTTTTCGTCAAAGAAGGTGATCGTATGCACTAATGGGTTTACATCACAATTCTTCCCACAGCTTGACATAAACCCTGGAAGGGGATTAGTACTGATAACTAAAGCAGTAGAAGGATTAAAGCTAAAAGGCATTTTCCATGTTGATGAAGGCTATTATTATTTTAGAGAAATCAATGGGCGTGTGCTTTTGGGAGGCGGTAGAAACCTCGACAAAGCTACCGAGCAAACTACACAACAGGGCATTAATCCCTTAATCAATGAACGATTAGAAGAAATGCTGAGTAATGTGATTTTACCATATCATGCTTATGAAATAGACTATAAGTGGGTCGGAATAATGGCCTTCGGAAAGGATAAACAACCGATAACAACATTCAACACTCAAAATGTATATGTAGCAGCACACATGGGAGGTATGGGAGTAGCCATAGGCTCTGCAATAGGGGAGAAGGTAGCCAGAGAGGTTTTTCAAACTATTTAAATGGGTTTAGTTTTAAAAAAACTAAACTTCGTTTTATAAGAAGTTCCGAATTTTCCAAATAGTTATTCTATTTCTTCTTAGTAGCTGATAGGAGATAGGCTTTAATAAATGAATCTAAGTCACCATCCAGTACGGGTTGCACATTGCCCGTTTCATGGCCAGAGCGAGTATCTTTTATGAGTTTGTATGGATGCAAGACATAATTTCTAATCTGTGAACCCCACTCATTTTTGAGTTTAGTGCCTTCTATTTTATCTCTGGCTTCATTTCTCTTTTGTATTTCTATATCATAGAGTTTAGAACGTAGCATTTGCAAGGCTCTATCTCTATTTTCATGTTGTGATCGAGTGACCTGGCAGCTAATGATAATGCCCGTAGGGATATGACGAAGCCTAACGGCAGTCTCTACCTTATTTACATTTTGTCCTCCCGCACCACTAGCTCTGAAGGTATCCCACTCTAAGTCTGAGGCATTAATTTTGATATCAATAGTATCATCAATAATCGGGAATACAAAAACCGATGCGAATGAAGTGTGCCGTTTGGCATTAGAATCGAATGGCGAAATACGCACAAGCCTATGTACTCCATTTTCTCCTTTTAAAAATCCATATGCAAAATCGCCTTGAATCTCTAACGATATAGAACGTATGCCAGCCACATCACCATCTGTTCGGTCGAGTTCTATGATTTTATATCCTTTCTGATCTGCCCACATTTTGTACATACGGAGCAAAATAGACGCCCAATCGCAGCTTTCGGTGCCTCCAGCTCCAGCATTTATCTCTATGATAGCACTCAATGAATCCTCTGGCTGATCAAGCGTAGATTTAAATTCAAGATTATCTATTTCCTCTTCTGTTTTCTGAAACTGCTCTTTTAATTCTGTCTCCCCAACCTCATCGGCTTCATAAAACTCTCTAAGCACTTTTAAGTCATCATGCGTAGCTTGCGCTACCTCATACCCATCAACCCAAAACTTATGGATTTTGGTATCTTTGAGGAGTTGTTCGGCTGCAGCAGGGTCATTCCAAAAGTCAGGATGTAGCGCTCTATTTTCATTTTCTAAAATCAGCATTTTTTTATCTTCTATTTTCAAGAAGTTTTTAATGGCATTCAGTCTTTCTTGCAATGCTGCTATGTTTTCGTTAGTCACTTTAGTAAGATTTGGATGCGAAAATAGTAATCCTATTGATTAGCTACTCAAAATGCATCTTTAATATGAAAAATTTCTGATTGCCCCTTATAGAGATAGATGGCTATGATATCAAATCGAATAGGTGATGAGATCTTGTTTTCTTCCAAAAAATAGGTAGCGCCCTCCATAAGTTTCTCTTGCTTTTTTTCGGTCACAGCTTCTTCTGGTAAGCCAAATCGCTTGCTACTGCGTGTTTTTACTTCTACAAACACTATGGTGTCATCATCTTTTGCTATAATGTCTATCTCTGATTTTTCGTAGGTGAAATTAGTCGCCAGTATTTCGTAGCCTTGCATTGTTAAAAAGTTGCGGGCTATTTCTTCTCCTTGCTCTCCAGTTTTCAAATGTTGGGCCATTTCACTATATTCGTTTACAAATAAAATCATAAAGTGCGATTTATCTTATCTTTCACCTTCATTTTTTTAATGTCATTATCATTGTTCGCTCAGGATGAGGTTTCCTTTGATAAATCTATAATAGAGGGAAATGTGATTGTTCTTACCAATATAAATAATATAAAGTATGAGTCGAAGCTTGTTGTACTTTGGTTTGTTTTTGCTTAGTATACTTATTTTAAATCCTTCACTGCCAAAGTTAGCCTACTGACACAAACTAATTTTTCATTTTCGTTCGTTATCTTTATTTCCCATACTTGAGTACTTCTGCCAATATGAAGCGGGCGAGCAGTACCATATACATATCCTTCTTTTACCGATGAAATATGATTCGCATTAATTTCTAAACCTACTACTATTTGTTTACCCATCTCTACACAACAAGCACCAGCAGCCGAGCCCAACGACTCTGCTAAAACACAGGATGCTCCTCCATGCAATAAGCCATAAGGTTGACGAGTTTTTTCATTTACGGGCATTCTAGCTTTCAAATAATCATCACCTACCTCCGTAAATTCTATCCCTAAATGATGATCCATATGTTGGTCTCCAAACAATGCTGATAAATCTGCTGAAGGTCTTGTTTTCCAAATCATTTCTATTTTTTTTCAAGTATAAGCATTCCAATTCAATGATTTAAAATTTTACATTCGTATTTTGAAAAAACAACTTTATGAAAGCTGTCTTATTGCTTGGAGCGGGTAAATCGAGTATCTATATTATTGATTATTTATCTCACTATTTATCGTCTCAGCAGTGGACTTTTGTGGTAGCAGACCTCAATCAAAAAAATCTTGCCGAGCGCTGTGAATCCAAACTATGTACTCCTGTTGTTTTGCCATCAGAAAGCACTATTGGCGAAATAGAATCGCTAATTTCTAAGTCAACTATAGTAGTTTCCATGCTTCCTCCGGCTATGCATCCAACGGTAGCAGGCTTTTGCTTACAATACTCAGTCCATCTTATCACACCTTCTTACATTTCCGATCAAATGCAATCACTTGATGAAAAAGCTAAATCAAATGATTTATTGTTTCTAAATGAAATGGGCTTAGACCCCGGTATAGACCACATGAGCATAATGAAAGCTGTATCTGATTTTGAGCCAAAATTGGGAAAGCTTAAGTCGCTTAAAAGCCATTGTGGTGGGTTAGTTGCAAAAGTATCGGATACAAATTTATGGCATTATAAAGTAAGCTGGAATCCTCGAAATGTAGTATTGGCAGGGAGTGGCGCAGATACTATCAAATATAGAAACAACAATCAAAAAGTAGAGGTAAGTTATACCGATTTGTTTACACATACTACTCGCATTCAAGCTCCTTCCGGTGAAATTTACGAAAGCTATCCCAATAGAGATTCTTTGAAATATGAACAAGTTTATGGATTAAATGGAATAGAAACTTTATACAGAGGTACTCTTCGGAAGCCTCCATTTTGTGAAGGATGGGACACTTTGGTAAAATTTGGATATACTTCTACAATCCAACATTTTCCTATAGTTTCACCTTCTAACATTGAAAATCCTAAGGTTAGAACTATGTTTGAAGAACTGGGAATTTTTGAGATTAAGCCATCGTCTACAATTGCCGCAGATTTGCTTCAAGAATTGATTGAAAACAAGTGGGTTTTATCGTCTAAAGATACTGATAGCGTAGTGATGATACATGAATTAGAATTTGAAAAGGGAAGAGTAAATTATTTTTTGGAAATAGAGGGAGAGTCTTCATTGCATACGGCAATGGCCAAAACAGTGGGTTTGCCTATAGCTATAGCATGCAAAATGATGATAGAAGGTAAAATTAATGAAAGAGGAGTAGTATTGCCTATTTCATCATCATTATTTCTGCCTATACTATCAGAACTTAAAGATTTCGGTATTGAGTTTACAGAGCAAATCGAGTATTTCAATTGAATTTGAATAAAAAAATTAATTTCGTCATCAAACAAAAATATGAGTAAGTATAAAGTTTTAGAAGATAAGATAACTCAAGCTAAATTGGGTGGCGGTGAAAAGAGGATAGAGGCACAGCATAAAAAAGGAAAGTTATCGGCAAGAGAGCGTGTTCAATTGCTTTTAGATGTAGATAGTTTTGAGGAAATAGGCATGCTTGTAGAGCATAGATCAAAAGATTTTGGATTAGAAAATGAAGTTTATTTAGGAGATGGTGTAGTGACAGGATATGGCACTGTAAATGGACGGCCTATTTATGTTTTTTCTCAAGATTTCACTGTTTTTGGGGGTTCGCTATCAGAAACGCATGCTGAAAAGATAGTAAAAATAATGGATTTGGCTATGCGAAATGGCATACCTGTGATAGGCTTGAATGATAGTGGTGGTGCGAGAATTCAAGAGGGTGTAGTATCGTTGGGGGGCTATGCAGATATATTTTATAGAAATACCCTAGCTTCAGGAGTAATACCTCAAATTTCGGCTATCATGGGGCCTTGTGCTGGCGGTGCGGTATATTCTCCAGCTATTACAGATTTTATAATGATGGTTGAGAATACTTCATACATGTTTGTAACTGGACCTAATGTAGTGAAAACTGTGACGCATGAAGATGTAAGCAGTGAGGACTTAGGTGGGGCTTCTGCACATGGCGCCAAATCTGGAGTCACCCATTTTACCTATGCTAATGAAGTAGAGTGTATAAATGGAATTAAAAAATTATTGAGTTATATTCCTCAAAATTGTGAAGAAACTACTCCGGAATTTGATTACACTATAAGAGATGAATCGAGACCTATTTTAGATTCGATAATTCCCGAAAATCCCTCACAGCCCTATGATATGCGAGAAGTCATAGAACAAATTGCAGATGAAAATTCTTTTTTTGAAGTGCATAAAGATTTTGCGGAAAATATAGTAGTAGGATTTGCACGTTTAGCTGGCAAAAGTATAGGTATTGTTGCAAATCAACCTGCTGTTTTGGCGGGCGTTTTAGACAATAATTCTTCTAGAAAAGGTGCGCGATTTGTTCGCTTTTGCGATTGCTTTAACATCCCTTTGTTGACATTGGTAGATGTACCCGGATTTTTGCCTGGAACAGACCAAGAGTGGAATGGTATCATTACAAACGGAGCAAAGTTACTATATGCATTTTCTGAGGCTACTGTTCCTAAGATTACGGTTATAACTCGAAAAGCATACGGAGGAGCATATGATGTGATGAACTCAAAACATATAGGGGCAGATTTAAATTTCGCTTGGCCAACAGCCGAAATAGCCGTAATGGGCGCTAAAGGTGCAGCTGAAATTATCTTTAAAAAAGAGATTTCAAGTGCTACTGACCCTGAGGCAAAACTCAATGAAATGGTAAATGTGTATACCGAAAACTTCGCAAACCCTTACAAAGCGGCTGCACGCGGATTTGTAGATGAAGTAATCGTACCAAGTACTACACGTCAAAAACTAATTAGAGCCTTTGCCGTCTCAGCTACTAAAGCAGTCAACCTACCTCGAAAAAAACATGGAAATATTCCGCTTTAATAGCTAAACATCTATTATTTTTAAAAATAAATTATAAGTTTGGCAGTATGCCGAAGTCAATTAATAAATCTGAAGAAAACAATCCAATTGCATTTGAAGAATTCAAGCAAGAAGTATTGCAAGATTTCAAAATAGCTGTTATCTCTCGCGAAATAAGTCTTTTAGGTCGAAAAGAAGTATTAACCGGTAAAGCAAAATTTGGGATTTTTGGTGATGGTAAAGAATTGCCACAAATTGCTCTTGCGAAAGCTTTTCAAAAAGGGGATTGGCGAAGTGGATACTATAGAGATCAAACTTGGATGTTAGCACTTGGAGAACTTACGATTGAGCAGTT
Organism: Chitinophagales bacterium; assembly: GCA_044360745.1. Lineage (GTDB taxonomy): Bacteria > Bacteroidota > Bacteroidia > Chitinophagales > LD1 > CALAYL01. The sequence continues at coordinate 971 of JBIKJU010000070.1, read as the reverse complement.
TTTCGCTCAGCTTTTTGCAAATCCAGACCAAACTCAAGAACCTTTTTCTGCTGGTCGACAAATGAATGCTCATTTCGCAACTAAGCTCCAAAATGAAGCAGGAGAGTGGCTAGACCAAACTCAACTTTTCAATTCTACAGCTGATGCTTCTCCTACTGCATGCCAAATGCCACGTTCATTAGGAGTAGCTTTGGCTTCAAAATTATATCGAAACAATCCAGACCTTCAATCTAAAAATAATTTTTCAAATGCAGGCAACGAAGTTTCTTTTGTTTCTATTGGAGATGCTTCTACATCAGAGGGGCATTTTTGGGAGACTGTGAATGCAGCAGCGGTGATGCAAGTGCCTTTAGCAATAAGTGTTTGGGATGATGGCTATGGTATTTCAGTCCCAAAAAAATATCAAACAGCCAAAGAATCGATTTCGGAAGTTTTAGCTGGATTTCAATCCAACGGCAGTGATACTGGAATTGATATTTATGTTTGTGAAGCGTGGAATTATCCTAAGCTTGTTCAAACTTATGAAGAAGGGATTAGAAAAATCAGACAAACGCATCGACCTGCATTGTTTCATATAATTGAAGTTACTCAGCCTCAAGGGCACTCCACATCAGGATCTCACGAGCGGTATAAATCTGATCAACGATTAGCATTTGAAAAATCTCACGATTGTATTCTTCAATTTCGAGAATGGATTATAAGTAATAAAATATCTTCAGAAGATGAGCTAGCATCAATAGAAAGTGATATTAAAAATTACTGTTTGGAGCAAAAAAAAGCAGCTTGGCAAAATTTTAATGCTCCAATCAAAACAGAGATTTCGGAAGCCATAACACTTATGAATGCTGTTATAGCTGAAACTGATGAGTCTAATAATCTTTCTTCTATTGTCAGCAAATTACAAAGCACCATAGACCCACTCCGTAGAGATATTTTAAAAGCTTGTAAATCTTTTATTTTTGATTGTAGAT
>JBIKJU010000256.1:0-3287 GCA_044360745.1 Chitinophagales bacterium | reverse complement strand
TCAACTGTTTTAGATGAGTTAAAGGTATGGACTACTAATTTTGAAAATTCTTATCAGCATATTTATAGTTCGCATCTATACAGCGAATCTCCTTTATCAGCATTGAAAGTAAAGCATGAAGCAGCAAGTTTTGATGAATCTTCACCATCGATTAATGGATATGAGATTTTAAATCAATATTTTGATCACTTGTTTGAGTCAAATCCTAATGTAGTGGCCTTTGGTGAAGATTTAGGCAAGATAGGTGATGTGAATCAGGGTTTTGCAGGTCTTCAAGAAAAATATAGCGATGGTAGGATTTTTGATACTGGCATACGTGAGATTACAATTATGGGACAAGGATATGGACTATCGCTAAGAGGATTAAGACCAATAGCCGAAATTCAGTATTTAGATTATCTTCTTTATGGCTTACAGCCTCTTAGTGATGATGTTGCTACATTGCAATACAGAACCAAAGGAATCCAAAAAGCTCCAATGATTGTGCGTACAAGGGGACATAGATTAGAGGGTATTTGGCATACTGGATCTCCACTTGGAATGATTATAAATTCACTAAGAGGAATGCACGTATGCGTACCTCGTAATATGGTACAGGCTGCTGGTATGTATAATACACTTCTTCAATCAGATGAACCTGGACTCGTCATTGAATGTTTGAATGGCTATCGACTTAAAGAAAAAAGACCAAATAATCTTTCTTCATTCACAGTTCTTTTTGGATTACCAGAGGTTATACTAGAGGGAGATGACATCACTGTAGTAAGTTATGGCTCTACATTGCGAATAATAGAATCCGCTATTGAACAATTAGCTAACATAGGTATATCTGTAGAGTTGATAGATGTGCAAACACTTTTGCCATTTGATTTGACAGCAGTGATTGGGAAAAGTATCCGCAAAACAAATAGAGTATTATTTATAGATGAAGACGTGCCAGGAGGAGCTTCGGCATATATGCTTCAACAAGTTCTTGAACATCAAAATATTTTTCAGTACTTAGATAGTCCACCTGCTACTCTATCGGCAAAAGCTCACAGAGCTGCCTATGGAAGCGATGGAGACTATTTCTCTAAACCAAATGAAGAAGAAGTTTTTGAAACCATTTACAAAATCATGTCTGAGGTTGACCCTGATTCGTTTCCTGCTTTATAATTAGCCTTCTAAGTTTAAGGTAAATGTAAATGTTCGAGAGTAAAGTCTATCTATCACTCTAGAATATATGAAGTTATCGGTAGGAGAGTGGACGTTAATCACTCCATGACTCATTTTAAACTCAGGAGACATGATAAAATATGGGAAGTAAATCATAATTCCTACTCCATATTCCGCTGCAACATCGTACTTACTAGCTTTTAGCAAAAGTTTATTTCTTACGTTTGAATTTGACGCTAAATCGACATCAAATCTCATTCCTGCTATAGCATAAAACCTATAATCTTTTATAGGGTCAGATTTAAAACGCAATAATAAGGGGAAATCAAGATAGATAGATTGAATGGTTTGTTTTACTACTGGAATTCTTCTATTTACAGTATTATATTCCACCGATTTGTCTGAAAAAGAAAGTGATGGGATAAAACGTAAATCAAAATATTTATGAAACTGCCAGTTAGCAATGATTCCTAAGTTAAATCCACCACCAATTTTAGAGGTAAACGATTTTATAGAATCATTTTCTGGAGCAAAAGGTTTTTTAATAATTTTATAGTCGGCTACATTACCTCCAAGAGCAATACCAAAGTATATTTGCTTTTTCCCCAACTCATGAATATTAAACTGAGCTTTGGATAAAATCGGCAACAGAAATATGAAGAAAATTATTTTTCGCATGTATAAAAAGCACAGATACCAAAGGTCAAAGGTATCCATTTTGATTGTTTAAACCCAATTTTATTTAAAATAGCTACGAATTTTTCTCCTTCAGGAAAAGCATTTACTGACTCTGGTAAATAAGAATATGCTCTATGGTCTTTTGATAAAAGCTTACCTACTAGGGGTAGAATATACTGAAAATATATATCAAAAATCCAACGTAATATTGGATTTACTGGCTTTGCAGCTTCAAGTATAGCTATTTTGCCACCTGTTTTCAATACCCTTTTCATTTCTAAAAGTCCCTTTTCTAAGTTTTCAAAATTTCTAACTCCAAAGCCTACCGTAATTGCATCAAAATAGTTGTCTTCAAATGGCATTAGCTCTGAGTCTCCTTGTATAAACGATACAATTGATGAAACATTGTGTGTATTCGCTTTTTTCCTACCTACATCCATCATTTCATTTGAGAGATCTAATCCTATCACCTCCTTTGGTTTAAGTTTAAGAGCTTCCATTGCAAAATCGCCAGTACCTGTGGCTAGATCCAGTATTATTTTAGGATTAGAAGGTTTAAGAAATTTTATTGCTTTCCTACGCCAAGTCACATCTATCCCAAGCGATAAAAGACGATTGAGAAAATCATACCTATGAGCGATATTATCAAACATCTCTTTGACTTCCTCTTTCTTTGTACTATCGGGTTTATTATATGGAGTTACTGTTTTATTCATAATTTTTGTGCTTGCAAAAAAAAGCTTATTCACGATACATACAAAGTTTCGCTCAGTTTTATTTCCTTTGCAGAAATGAAATGGTCTTTAATCAGATAAATATTAACTGATTTAAGCCGTATCTTGTTTTTGAAATGATATTTATTGGACAATTAAACTATATATGAAAATTAAAAAGGCGGAATTCGTTGGTTCTTTTGTTAGGGAAGAAAAATGTCCTCAAGTAAATCTTCATGAGTATGCTTTTATTGGCCGATCTAATGTTGGAAAATCTTCGTTAGTCAACTATCTTTTAAACCAAAAAGAACTAGCAAAGGTTTCGGGAACACCCGGCAAAACGCAAACCATTAACTTTTTTAATGTAAATGATAATTGGCATTTAGTTGATTTGCCTGGCTATGGATATGCCAGAATTTCAAAAGGTAAGCGTGAAGAGTGGTTCAAATTTATTCGCTATTACCTAAAAAACCGAAAGCAGCTAGTTTGTACGTTTATACTTATAGATAGTAGAATTTTACCGCAAAAAGCTGATATTGAGTTTATAAACTGGATGGGGGAAAGTCGATTGCCTTTTGCTATTATATTTACAAAAGCAGACAAGCTTAAGAGTCCTGATTTAATTGTCAATACAGAGGCATTCAAGAAAAAATTATTGGAAAGTTGGGAAGAACTACCACCTTTTTTTATCACTTCGTCATTTAGAAAGCATGGGGGAGAAACTATTTTACAATATGTAGA
>JBIKJU010000033.1:0-12356 GCA_044360745.1 Chitinophagales bacterium | reverse complement strand
CGGTAACGCGAAAGCGTTTTTTGGCACCGGAGTTCGTTTTTACTTTTGGCATAATATTTTTAATTTTTAGCCTGCAAAGCTATAATTTTTTATTAAATTAAATGTTTTTTATTTCTTTTTCTTTGGAGCTAGGGTCATCATCATACGTTTCCCTTCTAAAAGTGGCAATTGCTCTACATTGGCTACCTCTTCTAAACGCTTAGCAAACTGCAGTAATAATAACTCTCCCCTTTCCTTAAAAACAATAGATCGGCCTCTAAACATTAAGCTAGCTTTCACTTTATTACCCTCTTCCAGAAATTTTTCAGCATGTTTAGCTTTAAACTCTATGTCGTGCTCATCAGTGTTGGGAGTAAAGCGTAATTCTTTTACTTCTTGCTTTTTCGCATTACTTTTTATCTCTTTCTCACGCTTCTTTTTTTCGTACAAAAACTTGTTGTAATCTACTAATCGGCAAACAGGAGGTGATGCATTAGGTGATATTTCTACTAGATCTAACTCTAGCTTATTTGCTAAATCTAAAGCTTCGCGAGTAGAATATATACCTGGTTCTATATTCTCTCCAACTAATCGAACTTCGGTGACTCTGATTTTTTCATTTATTCTATGCTCAGATTCTTTTTTAATAAAAGGAGGTTTTGCCATTCAGTTTTTTTTGTAAATAATTTGCGAAGTTACGTATTTAAGTATTAAAAAAGTAATATTTCACAATATCTTTTAATATTTAAAAAACAGAATAACAAAAATGAGAATTAAAAGATTAGCCAATCATTATTTTGATTACCTAATAATTCGATGATTTAGTATGTTTGCGGGCTTTAAAATAATTTTAAAAACTATGATTAAGATAACATTGCCAGATGGCTCAGTGAGAGAATATGAAAAAGGGGTAAGTGCTTTGGGGGTAGCTCAAAGTATTTCTGCTGGACTAGCCAAATCCGTACTTGCTGCAGAAGTTAATGGAGTAGTCTGGGATTTGACAAGACCAATAAATACCGATTCTTCTTTAAAATTACTAAAATTTGATGATGATAATGGTAAAAAAACCTTTTGGCATTCATCAGCGCATCTTATGGCAGAAGCATTGGAGAGTGAGTTTCCTGGTGTGAAATTCGGAATAGGACCTCCCTTAGAAAATGGCTATTACTACGATGTAGATCTAGGAGATAGGAAAATCTCTGAAGAAGATTTGATAAGTATAGAAAAGAAAATGCTTGAGTTAGCATCAAAAGATTCTCCATTCATAAGAGAAGAAGTGAGTAAGAGTGATGCTATAGCTTATTTTAAAGATAAAAATGACCAATATAAACTTGAACTACTCAATGACTTAGAAGATGGAAGTATTACATTTTACAAACAAGGAGATTTTGTAGATTTATGCAGAGGACCCCATATCCCAAGTACTGGGTCTATAAAAGCTATTAAATTATTGAGCATAGCTGGTGCGTATTGGAGAGGTGATGAAAGTAGAAATCAGTTAACACGTATTTATGGTGTTACTTTCCCTAAGCAATCTATGCTTGATTACCATTTAAAAATGCTTGATGAGGCAAAAAAACGAGATCATCGCAAGATAGGTAGAGAGTTAGAGTTATTTGCATTTTCAGAAAATGTAGGTATGGGATTACCTCTTTGGCTACCAAAAGGAGCAATACTTCGAGAAAAATTAGTTGATTTTTTGAGAAAAGCTCAATTAAAAGCAGGGTATCTTCCAGTCGTGACACCTCATATTGGAAATAAGCGATTATATGTAACTTCAGGTCATTATGAAAAGTATGGAAAAGACTCATTTCAACCCATAGCTACTCCACAAGAAGGTGAAGAGTTTTTCTTAAAACCAATGAACTGTCCTCACCATTGTGAAATATATAAAACAAAACCAAGATCCTATAAAGACTTACCTTTGAGACTTGCAGAATTTGGAACTGTGTATAGATATGAACAGCATGGAGAACTTCATGGCTTAACAAGAGTTAGAGGATTTACACAAGATGATGCTCACTTATTTTGCAGACCCGACCAACTTAAGGACGAATTTTTCAAAGTAATAGATTTAGTACTTTTTGTTTTTAGAGCTTTAGATTTTCATGATTTTATAGCACAAGTTTCACTTCGTGATCCAGAAAACAAAACTAAGTATATAGGAAGTGATGATAATTGGGATAAGGCTGAAAAAGCAATTATTGAATCCGCAGCTGAAAAGGGATTGAGGACAGTAGTAGAAACTGGAGAAGCTGCATTTTATGGTCCTAAATTAGACTTTATGGTCAAGGATGCGATAGGCAGAAAATGGCAATTAGGAACTATACAAGTTGATTACAATTTACCAGAGCGATTTGAATTAGAATATACTGGTGCAGATAATTTAAAACACAGACCTGTTATGATTCACAGAGCTCCATTTGGTTCTCTTGAGAGATTTATAGCTGTTTTGATTGAGCATTGTGCTGGTAAATTTCCACTTTGGCTAAGCCCTGAGCCAATAGCAATACTACCTATTAGTGAACGCTTTCATGATTATGCCAATAACATTAAATCTCAACTTGAATCTAGAGACCTAGGAGTTTATATTGATGAAAGAGCTGAAAAAATAGGTAAAAAAATTAGAGATACTGAGGTAAAAAGAACTCCATATATGCTAATAGTAGGAGAAAAAGAGGTAGAAACATCGACTATTTCTGTAAGAAAACAAGGCGAGGGAGATAAAGGCAGTTTGAGTATTGATGAGTTTATATCACAAGTGGAAAAAGAAATAAACGAAAGACTTTAAATTTTAGGCTTTTTCGTTTTTCAATGCTTTCTTGATAGTAAAGTGGAAAGTTGTTCCTTTGCCATATTCTGACTCGATCCAAATGTCGCCACTATGGTGATTAATAACCTTTTTACATATAGCTAGACCGATACCAGTACCCGTATACTCTGTATCTGTATGCAATCTTTGGAATATTTGAAATATTTTGTCTTTAAACTCTTCTTTAATACCAATTCCATTATCCTTTATCAAAAAATGATGGTGAGTTTTATCATCTTGATATAAGATTTCAATATGGGAATCTTGACCTTCTTTCGTGAATTTCATACCATTATCAATGATATTCTGAAAAAGCTGAGAAAGCATGTATGGTTCAGCTAATATAGTTGGTAAATTGTCATAAGAAATTATGGCATTCTTAGCCTTAATGTTAGATTCAAGTTGAAGTGTAATAACTTTTACTAGATGGTTAATATTGGCTTCTTCGAATGATCTTGGAACTGAATTTAATCGAGAATAGTTTAACAAATCTGTAATTAAATTCCGCATTCGAGAAGAAGATGATATAATGATATTCATAAATTCTCGTCCTTCCTCATCTAAATTAACTCCATTTCGTTGATTAAGGAGTTGCAAAAAGCTAATGATAGTTTTTAATGGACTTTGCAAGTCATGCGATGCTACATAAGCAAATTTTTCTAATTCATCATTTGATCGTTTAAGCTTTTCATTTTTTTCCTCAAGCTCTACTTGTGCTTTTTTAAGATCAGTTACATCCATAATAACTACTAATCCAAAAATCACTTCTTCATTCTTATCTTTTATAGGCATTGAATTGACCAGGTAAGATCGACCAAATTCATCCAGTTGTGATATTTCAGAAGACCCTTCTATAATTCGCTTATATCTTCTTTCTCTCTCTTTAAGTAAAGTTTGATCTTCGCCGGTATCTAATACGTGTCTCCCCTCTATTTGTTCTTTAGGTAAGCTTATAGTGCCTACTAATGGCCCTTCGGCTAAATGATAAACTAAATTTTTATCAAAAACATATATAGCAGAATGAGGTACATTTCGAGCGATATGCCTGTATAACCGCTCAGAGTTTTGAATACGCAATTCTTTTTCCTTAAGCTCAGTAATATTAGTCATAACTGTCACAACATTCATAACTCCTGAGCTTGGAGCTATTACAGCTTGCTTTGAAACTTTAAAATAAAACTTCCTATTATACTGGTCAATCAAAACTTCTGCACTAAATTCAAATTCTAAATCAGGTCTTGAAAACGCTATAATGTCTTGAGTTTTGCTTTCCTCTAAAAAACTTTGGTCTGCAATAAAATCACTTTCAAATTTACCAAGAACATCTGAATTATTGATTACAAAAAAAGAATTGAAAGACTTATTAGTTTGTACAATTTGACCTTTTTTATTCTTTACGAAAATAATATTAGGATTTATGTCTAATAATGATTGTAAAAATTCATTTTGCTTCTTAATCTGATCTTGAGCTAGATTTTTAAATGAAATTTCTCGTTCTAATTCTTCAGTTCTCAGTTTCACCTTTTCATCAAGTTCGAGATTAAGTTTTAATAAGTTTTCTTCGTATTGCTTGCGAGCAGAAATATCTCTAGCATGCAAAATAACACTCAATTTGCCATTATACTCTATAAAACTAGATTTAACTGCAATTGGAATTACATTTCCAGATGAATGAACGATTTCAACATCAAAATAATTTAATTCACCAGTTATTATTTTAGATTGCCTACCTTCAAAACTATTATCTTTTACAAATTCAGAAACATTGCGACCAATCATATCATCGCGCATAAATCCATGAAGTATAGCTGCGGCATCATTTAAGTCTAAAATGTATCCATTAAAATCTTGAACAAAAACAGCCTCAGGTGAATTCAAAAATAAATCCTTAAATCGTTTTTCGCTTTCCTTTAATGCTTCTTCAACTGATTTACGCTCTTTAATTTCAGCTACCATATGATAGTTAGCGATACTTAGAGCAAGTGTTCGCTTTTCTACTTCTTCCTCCAACTTCTTTTGTTCCTCCTCTTTTTGAGCGGCTTCTAACACAACATCTGTCAAATCAGTAATAATACCAAAAGAAAAAGTCAATAAATCAGCTTCATTTAAAGTAGGTACACCAACAGTTTCAGCAAAAATGACTTTGCCATTTTTAGCTAAAAACTTATTCCTATATTTTTCTTCTATACCTGCTTTCCGGGTTAATAATTTCTGCTTAATTTTTTCTTTTTCCTCTTCATCAAATAGCGTCAAAATATTATTCCCAACCAATTCGCTTTTGTCATAACCAACTAAATTGCAAAATTTAGGATTAGTAAATAAAATAGTGTTATCGAGATTAATTAAAAGAAGAGGATTTACATGAAATTCATTCAAAAATCGTGTCAACCCTTTTTCACCTACACCGATTTTTTTTAATGTTTCAAATTGCTCTATCAACTCCTGAAACAGCAAAGTATCATCTTCATTATTAAACAATTGGAGTGACATATGTAAATTGTACTATTTTACGTTTAACTTTTTTGTATTGTTGCAAGATAAATAAAAAAAAAGATGCAAAAGAAAATTTTGTTGCTTGGAAGTGGAGAACTAGGGAAGGAATTTACAATTTCTATGCAAAGACTAGGTCAAAAAGTAATAGCCGTAGACAACTATTTTGATGCACCAGCAATGCAAGTTGCACATGGGTTTGAAGTTATAGATATGCTTGATGCAAAAGCTTTAGATCACATTGTTTCTAAGCATCAACCAGAAATCATAGTTCCTGAAATTGAAGCTATTAGAACTGAGTGTTTTTTTGAATATGAAAAAAATGGCATCCAGGTAGTTCCGAGTGCTAAAGCTGCAAATTTTACCATGAATAGGAAACTTATTCGTGATTTAGCAGCTAAAGAATTGAATTTAAAAACAGCAAAATACGAATATGCTACTAACTTAAATGAATATGAAAATGCTGTCAATAAAATAGGTATTCCATGCGTGGTGAAGCCGCTGATGTCCTCATCTGGCAAAGGTCAATCAATTTTGAAAAAAGCAGAGGACATAACTACTTCTTGGCAATATGCAATTGAAGGAAGTAGGGGTGACTTAAAAGAAATTATTGTTGAAGAATTTATAGATTTTCATACAGAAATCACATTACTTACTGTAACTCAAAAAAATGGTGAAACCCTTTTTTGTCCACCTATTGGGCACAGACAAGAACGAGGCGACTACCAAGAAAGCTGGCAGCCATGTCCTATATCAGAAAATGACCTCAAAGATGCACAACATATGGCTGCAAAAGTTACAGCTGCTCTGAGTGGTGCTGGAGTATGGGGAGTTGAATTTTTTCTCACAAAAAATGGAGTTTATTTTTCTGAACTTTCTCCAAGACCTCACGATACTGGAATGGTAACTTTAGCAGGTACTCAAAACTTTAATGAGTTTGAACTGCATGCTAGGGCTATACTTGGATTACCAATTCATCAAATAGATTTAATAAAATGTGGCATAAGTGCCGTAATTTTATCAAATCAAAATTCTACTTCTCTACCGCAATTTACAGGTATTAAAGAAGCTCTTAGTATACCAAATATAGATGTCAGAATATTTGGTAAACCAAGCTCAAGAATAAACAGAAGAATGGGCGTAACCTTGATAAATGGACCTTTAAGTAGCAATATGGAGGAACTTAAAGAAAAATGCAAAAAAGCTGCATCTATGATTCGGGTAAACTAGATTTTAAAAGTTGAGTCCTTACTTTTTCAAAAAACCGCTTTTCAGTTTCTTCATTTTGCTTTTTGTTGCTATTACTACTTATCCGTTTTGCATCAAAATATTGTTGGATTTCTGTTGATTGAAATTTAGCGTCTGAAATAAAATTAATCTTCTTCTTGAGAGCATCTGACAATACCAATCCAAAAGTAACAGAGTTGTTAGCATTGTTCAATTCCGGTAATGGCATCAACATAGATATTGTAAGATATTCATTGCCTTGTGGGCTTTGACTTACAAAAGCAGCAATCTTAAAATCATATTTATCATCAACTTCTTCATTTAAATAGCGAACAACAATTTTAGTTATACTTCGTCTATAATCTTGCTCACTTTGCTTATAGTCTAAAACTGATGTTGGCTTTACTAAATGCATTTCTTTTGATACAGCTTTCAAATTTTTATCAGGCTCTTTAGAACTATACCGAATAAAAAATAATTCATTAACCCCCAAATATTTTGGTAGTAAATTAGTTATTCTAGTAAACAACATTTCAGGAGAGGCATTATACTTATTCATCAACTGAATAAAAAACTTATGTTTAAAACGACTGCTTTCAAATAATATTTCTAAATCTTTTATTAAGCTTTTTTTATCGATATGAAGTGCTTGTGCAAAATAAGAAGCTTTAAAATTATTAATGACATGGTCAAAAGAATCAATCTCTAACCATGATGTAGTATATGGTCGCTTTTTAAGTTGCAAAACTTGAAATCCAATCTCTTTTGCAAATAAAAAAATCTTTTGTGATTCTGTTAATTTATCATTACACACAAGCGTTTTTGTTTCAGGTATAAAAACTGATCGAAGCGATGTTTTATCTTTACACTGAATTTTGCTAAAAGTAGTCACTTTATAACCAAATTCTTTTTCTAAAATATGTTGATACAAATTACTCGAAAAATCATTAGACTGACTCCCAAAATACGTTGATTTAAAAGTATCAACTTCATCTTCTATATCCTCAAAGTAGTTTTCATTTAATTCTTGAAAAGCTCTCAAACACAGAAAGTAAAAATGGTTTTTATCTAACTGATAACTTTTAGCAATTTCAATACCTGCATTGATAAAAGCAGAAACACGATAAGGATCTCTCAACAAAATTGACAATAAATCACTTTTATCAATACCGAAAGTACTTAACAAGTCTTCATTTACAATTTCAAGGTTAAGATAGTTAGCTATTGGCATAAGCTCTTTAGTTACTTTAAGTGTCACTAACTGATCATAAGGGATTTTATAAGCCTCAGCCAATCCTATAATCTTTTTGGGATTTGGATATTTCTTTCCGTTTTCAATCTCATTTAAGTAAGATATTGACAAATTAGCTCTTTGTGAAACTTCTTTTAATGAAAGTCCACTATTTTGTCGTATTTTTTTGAGTTTTAAACCAAAAATCAACTTTACTAATTCTTCTGAATGATTCATTGTACGAATATAACTAAAATTCCCATTTAGCGAAATTTCGCTATTTACTTATCTAGGCTTTTATGATTAATATTGCATAAAATTTTTTGACCATGTTTTCAATCAAAGCTTCACTAACACCTGCATATAAAACTATTCTTACCGAAGAGGCAATTTCTTTTATCACTAAACTCCAACAAAACTTTAATCCAAAAAGATTAGAACTGTTAGAAAAAAGAAAAGAAAGACAAGTGCAGATAGATAACGAAATTTTGCCAGACTTCTTACCAAGTACTGAAAGCATTCGAACAGGTGATTGGGTAGCTGCTTCAATACCGCAAGATTTGCAAGACAGAAGAGTGGAAATCACTGGTCCTGTGGATAGAAAAATGATCATAAATGCCCTCAATTCAGGTGCTAAAATGTTTATGGCAGATTTTGAAGACTCCAACTCCCCTACTTGGACAAACTGTCTTGATGGACAAATAAACCTGCGTGATGCCATCAATAAAAAAATATCATATACAAATGAAGCTGGAAAAGAATACAAACTCAATGACCAAATCGCTACATTATTAGTAAGACCAAGAGGATGGCATTTAGATGAAAAAAATGTAGAAGTAGATGGACAAGTGATGAGTGGCTCTCTTTTTGACTTTGGCTTGTATTTCTTTCACAATGCAAAAACATTATTAGCAAATGGAAGTGGTCCTTATTTTTATTTACCAAAAATGGAAAGCCATTTAGAAGCTAGATTATGGAATGATGTTTTTGTTTTTGCTCAAAACGAATTGGGGATAGCACAAGGAAGTGTAAAAGCTACTGTACTCATAGAGACTATTACAGCTACTTTTGAACTACATGAAATCATTTATGAATTAAGAGAACACATGGCCGGACTTAACTGTGGCAGATGGGATTATATCTTTTCATATATCAAAAAATTTAGAAATCTTGATGAAAGATTTGTGCTTCCGGATAGAGCTCAAGTTACTATGGCTGTGCCATTCATGGAGTCATATTCAAAATTAGTTATTCAAACTTGTCATAAACGAAAAGTACATGCCATGGGCGGTATGGCTGCTTTTATTCCTATCAAAAATGATGAAGAAGCCAATAATGCTGCTATAGGAAAAGTAACTGCTGATAAACTTAGAGAAGTGAAAAATGGTCATGATGGCACATGGGTAGCTCATCCAGGATTAGTAAAAGTAGCTATGGATATTTTTAATGAACATATGCCAACTCCCAACAACTATCAAATTCTTAGAGAAAATGAATCATTTACTCAAGCAGATCTAATAACAAAACCTGAAGGCACCATCACCGAAGCAGGATTACGAATGAACATTAACGTAGGTATACTTTACATAGAAAGTTGGTTGAGAGGTGTAGGGGCCGCAGCACTACACAATCTCATGGAAGATGCAGCTACTGCTGAAATATCTAGAACACAAGTATGGCAATGGATTAAGAATAAATCTGTAATGGAAGATGGCAGAGTGGTGAGCTATGAGCTATACAAAGAATTGTTGCCAAGTGAACTAGACAAAATAAAAGCCTATGTAGGCGAAAACGCATTTAATGCTCCAACTATGAATAGGGCTATTGCTTTATTTGACGAGCTAATCCAAGTTGGCGAGTACAAAGAATTCTTGACACTAGATGCCTACAACGAAATTAATTAATCAACATTTTAAACATCATAAAACATAAACATGGCTACAAAACAAGAAAGAGCCCTTGCGCTCAAAAAAGAATGGGAAACTAACCCACGATGGAAAGGAGTAGAAAGACCTTATTCTGCTGAGGAAGTGATTAACATTGCTGGCGCTGTACAAATAGAGTACTCACTAGCAAGAAACGGAGCTGAAAAACTTTGGAAAAAACTACACACCGACTCTTGGGTTTCAGGATTAGGTGCACTCACGGGTAATCAAGCTGTGCAAGAAGTAGCAGCTGGTATGAAAGCTATCTATTTATCAGGATGGCAAGTAGCAGCAGATGCTAACTTAGGCAGTGAAATGTACCCAGATCAATCTTTGTATCCTGCCAACTCAGTGCCTGCTGTAGTAAAACGTATTAACAATGCTTTACTTAGAAGAGACCAAATCGAATACATGGAAGGAGAACCACAGCGCGACTGGATGGTGCCTATCGTGGCAGATGCTGAAGCTGGATTTGGGGGTAACCTTAATGCCTTTGAACTCATGAAAGGTATGATAGAAGCTGGTGCGGCTGGTGTACACTGGGAAGACCAATTGGCTTCTGCTAAAAAATGCGGACATCTTGGTGGTAAAGTTTTAGTGCCTACTCAAGAAGCTATAAATAAATTAGTTGCTGCGCGTTTGGCTGCTGATGTTTGTAATGTACCTACTCTAGTTATAGCACGTACTGATGCAGAAGCTGCTAACCTTATCACTTCGGATATAGACCCTCGTGATAGCCGATTCATTACTGGAGAGAGAACTCCTGAGGGATTTTATTATGTGAAAAATGGTTTAGAACAAGGTATCGACAGAGGACTAAGCTATGCTCCATATGCTGACCTAATTTGGATGGAAACAGGAAATCCAGACTTAGGATTGGCAAGAGAATTTGCTCAAGGCATACACACTAAGTATCCAGGAAAAATGTTGGCTTATAACTGTTCACCTTCATTCAACTGGGCTAAATATATGGACGAAAAAGCGATGTTAACATTCCGTGAAGATATAGCTGCTATGGGCTACAAATTCCAATTCATTACTCTTGCTGGTTTCCACGCACTTAACTCTTCTATGTTTGAATTGTCTAAAAACTATGTAGAGAGAGGAATGGCAGGATTTAGTGAGATGCAACAACGAGAATTTGCAATGGAAAAAGATGGTTTCAAAGCTATCAAACATCAATCGTTTGTAGGTACTGGATATTTTGATGCCGTTCAAAATGTAGTACAACAAGGCAAATCATCTACTACAGCCCTAGCTGGCTCTACTGAGACTGAACAGTTTCATTAATTTTTAATTTCGTGATTTTCAAAAAGCCTCTAGAAGATTTTCTAGGGGCTTTTTGATGTGATGAAAAAGATACGGAAATAGGCGTATCGCAAATCAGGGTATCTCCTCTTGAAGTTAGAAAACTTCACTGATTTAAAATTTTAACTTACACTTCGCTAAATTTGAAATAGCGGGGAATCATTGTTGTATTTTGATTTTAGAGAAAAAATCTCACTTCTATTTGCGTCACTTCGAGTGAGTCCCAAAGAGAAAAGTCTGTATTGAGATTTCTCACCCTCTCCTCATTTCCTCTAGTTCGAAATGACGGATTTTGCTTGTAATCGGCAACCCTGCCGAACAATAAAAATTTAATACATTAAATCCATTCTTTGAGTTCCCATAATAATTTAGGCATTTTAAATTTAAAAAATGAAAACAATAACACAACACAAAATCTTCACATTGTTAAAAAATCAGTTAAAAAATTTAACATATCCAAAATTTGGTACACCTTTGGATTAGGTATTAAAAGATAGAATTATGAAAACGATTTTTTTTATGGTTATGATATTCGGAACTGCAATAAACAGTTTTGGGCAAAAGTTTAAAGCCACGGAAGACTCTTCGAAAACGTTTTTAGATACTATAGTTACTGTGCAACTTAGAGATGTAGATGTGTTTACGTTTAAAAATCCAGATGACCAAATGGAGTTTTATAAAAACAGATCTAGGATTAGGAAAGTGCTTCCTTACGTAAACATAGCTATCAAACTATATGGCGATGTGCAAGACAAAAAAGAAAACGATAAAAAAAGAGCCTACAAACGGTATAGAAAAGATTTAGAGAAAGAAATGAAAGAAAGATTTGAAAAAGAATTGAAAAATCTTACTGTAAGCCAAGGAAAAGTTTTAGTAAAACTTATCAATAGAGAAACTGGAAACAACTGCTACGATATCATTAAAAATGTAAAAGGTGGATTCAATGCTTGGACATGGCAAATAGTAGCAAAACATTATGACTATAATTTAAAAGAAAGTTATGACCCTAAAAAAGAGTGGATTTTAGAAATGGTAATAAAATCTCTAGGGGCAGAATATCAAATCAAAAAAGGAGAATAAATAGTGAAATTCTATTTCACTTTTGCAATTTCTCCGCTTTTTATTCTTCCTAAATAACTATTCAAATCTTTACGCACTTCGGATGATAAAAAGTAAAGACCCAAAATATTAGGAAATGCCATTCCAAGTATCATCATATCAGAGAAGTCTATCACAGAAGATAAGTTTGAAGATGATCCTATCACTACAAAGCATAGAAACAACGATTTGTAAGCTATATCCATGGCCCTTGTATTGCCAAACAAATAAGTCCAGGCTTTTAGACCGTAGTATGACCAAGATATCATAGTTGAGAACGCAAAAA
>JBIKJU010000022.1:0-16068 GCA_044360745.1 Chitinophagales bacterium | reverse complement strand
TATTCGGAAATAATTGCTTCTTGGCAGAAAACGCAACAGTAGTGGGGGACGTGGTAATGGGAAACGACTGTAGCGTATGGTTTAATGCCGTAATAAGAGGTGATGTACATTTTATTAAAATTGGCAATAAGGTGAATATTCAAGATGGAGCAGTATTGCATGCCACCTATCAAATATCTCCACTAACAATCGGCAATAATGTTTCCATTGGACATAGAGCAATAGTACATGGGTGCACTATAAAAGACAATGTACTTATTGGAATGGGAGCAATAGTGATGGACGATGTGATAGTAAATGAAAATGTAATAATAGGCGCTGGCGCTGTAGTAACAGAAAAAATGGTTTTAGAATCAAACAACATTTATGCAGGAGTGCCGGCTAAAAAGATAAAATCTATGGATCAAAAAAACTTTGAACATTTGATTAATAGAATATCAAATAATTATGTGATGTACGCAGATTGGTTTAAATAAATAGGCAAACAATGATTGATAAAAAGATAGAACAATATTGCATCAGCCACAGTACAGACATACTAGAAATTCTTAGAGAAATAGAACGTTATACTCAGATGAAAGTACAAATGCCGCAAATGATAAGCGGAGAATATCAAGGGCAATTTTTGTCGTTTATAAGTAAATTAAAAAAGCCTAAACAAATTCTTGAAATTGGAACTTTTACTGGATACTCAGCAATTTGTTTGCATCAAGGATTAGAAGATGATGGCATGCTAACTACTATAGACATTAATAAAGAATTAGAAGATGATGTAAAAGCGTTTTTTGATAAAGCTAATGTTCTACGTAGAACTAACTATATTATTGGAAATGCTTTAGAGATAATACCAGCACTAAAAGAAACATACGATCTCGTATTCCTTGACGCTGATAAAAAAAATTATGTGAATTATTTAGAGTTGATAATACCAAAAATGAGTAGCGGAGCGTTGTTAATAACAGATAATGTGCTGTGGAAAGGAAAAGTATGTGAGGATAATAAAAGTAGTGATACCGAAGCGATTGACCTATTCAATAAACAGTTATATCAACATCCTTTATTAAATGTGTTTGTTTTACCGATAAGGGATGGTGTATCTTTGGCGATAAAAATTTAAGATGATTCGATGGGTTTTGGCTTTTGGCTTTTTTACTACTGTGAGTGCTCAAAAAGATACTCAAGTTAGAGACTATATTGCCCGATATAAAGATATAGCTGTAAGAGAAATGATAGAGCATAAAGTGCCAGCAAGTATAACTATAGCACAAGGCATACATGAGTCAGCTGCAGGGACATCTGTATTGGCAAGAAACTCGAATAATCATTTTGGAATAAAATGTCATAAAGGCTGGGAAGGAAAAACATACAGACATGATGATGATGCTCCACAAGAGTGTTTTCGGGTTTATGAAAATCCAGAAGAATCATTTATTGATCATTCATTATTTTTAAAAAATAGAAAATGGTATGCTGAGTTATTTGATCTAGAGATTAAGGATTATAAGTCTTGGGCGCATGGTTTAAAAAAGTCTGGTTATGCTACCAATCCTAAGTATGCATATGTTCTCATAGATTTAATAGAAAGATATGAGCTCCATAAGCTGGACGAAATGATAAGCAATAAGCATGTGGAAAAAAGCAATGAAATAGCAGAGGTTAAAACCGAAAAAATAGAAATCAAAGAACAACCAAAACAACGAACTTGTGCAAATGAAATTAGTATCAACAACACTAAGGCATATCTTATAAGTAATGAAAACACGATTGAGAAAATTTGTTCTTGTGATAATATAACTATGGCTCAAGCACAGCTTTTTAACGATGTAAATGCTACTCATGTTTTTAAGAACAGTGAAATTGTATTTGTAGAACCAAAAAAAACAAAATCAGATTATGAGCTATTTGTACCAGACGAACCAATGACCTATAGGGATATTTCTCAACGTTTTGGATTGCAGCTTTCATCACTGCTTCGATATAATGATGATCCCATAAAGAAAACGGCTGACATAGGAGAAAGGATTAGACTTAAAGAAAATCCAAATATGAGCTCTAAAATAAACCGCTGATTTCATTTAGTAGAAAAAGGTGATACGCTTTATGGTATCTCTAGCAAATATGCTACATAGGTAGAAGAAATTGTCAGTCTAAACAATTTAATCAATCCTTCGTTATACATAGGACAAAGGATAAAAGTAGCTGAGTGAAAAAAATAAGTCTTTTTATAATGATTAGTTTGCTTATCACTGGATGTGAGGGTAAAAAAACAAATGCACCAACAATGACAGAAATAAACAAAAATGAAGAGTTAGACAGTATTGTTCTAGGTGGAGGCTGTTTTTGGTGCGTAGAGGCTGTTTTTCAACGAATGGTAGGAGTAGAAAAAGTAGTATCTGGATACACTGGTGGTTTTATTAAAAATCCTGGCTATAAAGAGATTTGTACAGGACGTACTGGTCATGCTGAAGTAGTAAAGGTATATTTCGACAAATCGAAAACGTCATTAGAAAAAATTTTCAGTGTGTTTTTTGCTGTGCATGACCCCACTACTCTCAATAGACAAGGAGCAGATGAAGGCACTCAATATAGATCTGCTGTTTTTTATGCAACTGAAGAACAAAAAAATGCTGCTTTGAAAGCTGTACAAATAGTAAATGAAAGTGGTGAGTATGAAAACAAGGTGGTGACAGAAATAAGCCCTCTTCCTATTTTTTATAACGCTGAAGATTATCATCAAAACTATTATAACCAAAACAAAACCCAATCATACTGCCAGTTTGTGGTCAAAACAAAAGTTGATAAATTTGAAAAGTTATTTAAAGATATAGCTAAATAAATTTTCTGTTTCTTTATTTGTAACAAAATTCTTTCTTTGTGAGCAAATGTTCCACATGGAAAACAAATTAGCATCAATAAAAATAGATGACCTCTTCTTTAAACCGTATATAGCGGAATCAGAAATTAAGAAGCAGATAAATGTAATAAGCGAAAAAATCTGTGAAGAATATAAGGACAAAAAACCCCTTTTACTAGCGATTCTTAATGGTTCGTTTTTGTTTGCTGCAGACTTGATTCGTGAACTCAATATAGATTGTGAAATAACTTTTATAAAAGCTTCATCCTACTCAGGTACCAAAAGCACAAATGAATTGGCTCTGACATTAGGGCCAAGCGATGACCTAAAAGACAGAAATGTTATCATTATAGAAGATATAGTAGATAGCGGACATTCTTTAGGAGTGTTACTCCCTCTCATTGAGTCTAAAAATCCATCATCTATAAAAATCGCATCTCTACTATTTAAACCAAGTGCATTTAAGGGAAACTTTAATGTAGACTATATAGGATTTGAAATACCAAATGATTTTATTGTAGGATATGGATTAGACTACAACGGACTCGGAAGGAATCTAAAAGACATTTATGTCATAGAAAGCTAAACCTTCATTATAAATCTTGTCCAAACACTTTTTCGTTTTCTACCAACTTTTACATCCATTCTCAAATAGATAGTCGAATTTAATCTTAGTGCTTTTATCTCATTAATCATTTCTTTAGACAATACCCCTTTATCTGTAAACATATTCTTCTGTGTTTGAGTATTCGTAATTGATAGAGTAATACCTTGAATAATTACCGAATCATCTATGCCCTCCTCATAAAATTGCAAAAAAGCATTAGACATAAAAAGAAATTTATTATAGGATGAGTTTCTCTCTAGTACATTGTTATTTACTAAAATGTACATACTCTTTTTAGCAAGCTTAGGAAACGATTTTACAACTGGATAAATAACAAATTTATGATATAATAAAATTCGATTACCCTGCGTAAAACAAATAATACGGAAGGTGGCTGTATCTAAAACAGATGCTCTTTCTGATGGCTTTATTGTCAATACGTTTCCTGATCGCATGGCCAATCCTTTATCAAAATATAAATCAGACACCGTATACTTTGGATCCAGCTCCATTATGAATTTATATTCCTGACCGGCTATTAAACTATCAGGTAGTGGAGTTAGAGTGACTTCTGTTCGGCCACGGAGTGGAATATAAATTTCCGATTTTGCCTGCTGTGGCTTTACTAACTTTTCCTCTTGAAATAAAAAAAATATGTGAAAGAGGAGCAACATGTTTTAAAAATACCAAAAGAAATTAATCAAACAAAATTTCGTTGCCTATTCGCTTCATATAAAACAACAGCTGCGGCCACCGAAACATTCAACGAATCAATAATTCCAGACATAGGAATAGAAATGCCGCCACAAAAATCTGATGTCCAGGATCTTGATAAACCAGTAGATTCAGCACCTACAACAATAGCAGTAGATTGTCTATAGTCCTTTTCATAAAAAGAACATTCTGAATTAGGTAATGTCGCAAAAATTCTAGTGTTGTGTTTAATCAAAAAATCAATAATGTTCCTCGTGGAATCTACAGCTATTGAATTAGTAAAAACAGTACCAAGGCTAGAGCGAATAACATTACTATTGTGAAGATCTGTAGCGGAATCACAGATTAATACAGCATCAACCCCTATTGCATCAGCAGTCCTAAGCATAGCTCCTAAATTACCAGGTTTTTCTACTGCTTCGATTACAAGTATTAGTGGATTCTCTTTGAGTTGTAAATCGTCTAACTTCTTTTCCCTTTGTTTAAAAACACCAATTACACCTTCTGTAGAATCTCGATATGCCATTGCTTGATAAGCTTCTGGAGATACTTTTATGGTTCGTATGTTATCATCTACAAAAGAGAGATTATAAATTTCATCTTGAATCAAGAAATCTTCGCAGAGATATAGCTCCTCTAATTCATATCCACCTTTATGAGCCAAAACAAGTTCTCGAATACCTTCAACACAAAATAAACCCAACTCTTTTCTTATGGCATATTTTTGTAACTTTACAATAGATTTTATTCGGTCATTTTTAGGACTAGATATAAATAGCATAGCGTAATTTTACTTTCTTGATTATAAAAAAGGATTTTAATGAATGGTGCAGTAAATATATACAATCCCGCAACAGTAGAGATAAGCAAAACAACTGCTCAAGTAATAGCTTACAATAAAGAATGTTTAGAGGAATATCCTGTCTTTATTGATAATGTGGATAGCGTTGTAAGTGATGATAAAATAAAATGGATAAGAGTTTCTGGGCTAAGTGATAGCGCATTTTTAAACAAAATTTGTTCTCACTTTGATATACACTATTTAGCAAAAGATGATATAATAAACACGGTTCAGCGAGCTAAAGTAGATGAATATGAAAATTCATTATTTATAGTCTTAAAACTTTATCATGTAAAAGACGAAATACTTGCTCATCAAGTTAGTTTCTTTATTAAAAATAATTTAATCATTTCGTTCGAGGAAAAAGAATCTACAATATTTACAAACTTCTCAAATCTTCTAAAAAGTAAACCCCTTTATAGAAACAAAGGAGAAGATTTTCTACTTTATCATTTGTTGGATGTAGTTATAGATACCTATTTTGAAATAGAATTAAATTTAGAAAATCAAATAAATTTATTAGATCAAAAAATTCAGATTAATCCTACAAAAGACTTACTAATAAAATTGATAAAGATTAGAAAAACAATAATTCAGAAGAGAAAATCTATCTATCCAGTAAATGATTTATTAAATACACTATTGCGTTTAGATGCTCCTTACTTTGATAAACACAACAAGATATATATACGCGATTTAAGTGATCACGTACTTCGGGTTATAGATTCATTAGACCTTCACAGAGAATCAGTAAATAACCAGATAGAACAATATCATTCACTTATAAATAGCAAGACAAACGAAGTTATGAAGACATTAACAGTAATATCGTCTATATTTATTCCGCTTACTTTTATTGTGGGAATATATGGTATGAACTTCGAAAATATGCCAGAACTTAAAATAAAAGAAGGCTATTTTTTTACATTAGGAGGTATGCTTTTAATATCAATATCACTCATGGTCTACTTTAAAATCAAAAAATATTATTAATGAAAATTGGCTTATTTTTTGGATCATTCAATCCTATACACAATGGGCATTTAATCATAGCTAATTTAATTATACAGTTTACTGATATAGAAAAAATATGGTTTGTTATTTCGCCTCAAAATCCACATAAAAACAAAAAAAAGCTGTTAAAAGAAAACGAAAGATTAAATCTTGTAAACTTAGCCATAGAAGATAATCCAAAATTTAAAGCTTCAGCTATAGAATTTAAACTTCCAAAACCATCTTATACTATAGATACACTTGTACATATAAAAGAGAAATATCCAAAAAATCAGTTTTGTCTAATCATGGGTGAAGACAACTTAGACCAACTACATAATTGGAAAAATGGAGATATAATTCTAAGAGATTATGAAATATACTGCTATAAACGAAAAGCAACAACTAATTTTAATTTTAAAGGAAAAGAATCCATAAAAATAATAGACTTTCCATATTTAGATATATCAGCTACTTACATAAGATCACTTATAAAGGATAAAAAATCAGCTAGATATTTATTGCCAGATAAGGTATATAACTACATCACAGACTATAATCTATATAAATAAGCATCATCCACAAAATTAATGTTTATATCACATATTTTGTGTGTATAAAAAAAGTAGAATAAAGTTTTAGAAAAAGAAGTTTTTAGCAGTTGACGAAACTGATTTTTAGAGTGTTTGTAAATGACATGAAATAAACAATTTCTTATTAAACATGTGGAAAGGTAATTACTCATATAACAATGTGGATAGGAGAAACGAAATAAACAGAAAACCATAAAATGAAGTAATATAAATGGTTTTGAGTTAACATTTTAAAAAAAGCAAGTTTATAAATGTTTATAATCAAAAAAACAAGAGCTAAAAAAAAGAGATACCAAAATATTAACAGCCTTAATAACTGTATTTAAATTCCTATATATTTTTAAATTACTTATTATATATTAGTTCTGTTGAATTCTTTAATTCACTATTTTTAAAAAAAACAAAATAAGCCGATTAGATTTGCAGACACAAAATCAAAAATCAAAAATGAAAAAAATAGGTAAAATAATATTATTGCTGCTTGTAGTTTTTATTTTTTCGTTTCTCTTGTTTTATCGTTTTTGGTTTTTAAGATTACCCGATAGAGCAATTAATTTAGATCCTAAAGTTTTTGTTAGTCCAGCTAATGGAGAGATAGTGAGTATTACAAAATACAACTCTGAATGGACAAATGTAACGAAAGAAAAATTTGGAGTTATCCACTTGTGGACAAAAGATGTGGATACTGCGGGTTACATCGTATCTATACAAATGAATCCTACACACGTACATTATCAGCGTATGCCAATAGATGGAAAAATTGTAACTAAACAACATGTAAATGGTAGTTTTAATAATGCAGTAGTGATGAGTAATAACTTAGGAATAAGATTTGAAAATGAGCATAATAAAATTTTGATTGAAGATACTGAAGGTAATAAAATTAAAATTGTTCAAATAGCTGGATTTTTAGCAAGAAGAATTGTAGATTTTGTAGAACCTAATCAAGAAATGAAAAAAGGGGAGTTGATTGGACTTATTAAATTAGGTTCTCAAATCACTGTAGTATTACCACAATCATACACTCCAAAAGTAAAATTAGGAGAAACAGTAATAGATGGAGAAACAGTGTTGGCAGTGAAGAAATAAATTCCCCTCCTAAAATCCAAACCTCGTCTTCTCCTTTCCATCCCTGTACACATAATTTACAATTCTAGGCCAGAGGGGTTTTATCATATTCATTTCCCATTGTTCAATTTCAAGGGCCATTGAATCTACTTTTGTTTTATAGCTATCTACTAAATTATTTTTCTCTGAAATATCTTTACTTAAATCATATAAACGAATTTGACTATCCGCCTCATTAATCAATAGCTTCCACTTGTCTTTGCGAATAGCTTTATTGTATTCTGAGCGCCAAAAAAGAGCGTCATGCGCTACTTCATTTTTAGAAATTTTATTCATCAAATTCACACCATCATAGACTCTATCACTAGGTAGCGTTATTCCCAATACATCACAAACTGTTTTGAAAATATCGAGCGAAATGACTGGGTGAGTATATGTTTGACCAGGACTGATTTTCCCTTTCCATTGCATCATAAAAGGCACCCTAATTCCACCTTCAAAATTCGTTAATTTTCCGCCCTTATATGGTGCATTATCCGTAGTGCCATTATAGGCAGCTCCCCCGTTATCACTCAAGAAAAAAATCAAGGTGTTTTCTAAAAGACCTTTTTGTTCTAAATGAGCAGTGAGCCTTCCTACTTCATCATCTAGGTTTTTTATCATAGCAGCATATACGCGTTTGGTTTTATCTTCTATATGCGAAAATTGATCATAATATTTTTGTTGCGCCTGGAGTGGTACATGTGGTGCATTATAAGGTAGATAAAGAAAAAACGGTTTTTTCTCATTTCTATCCACAAAAGCAATAGCTTCATCCGTAAGCGCATCCGTCAAGTATTTGTCTTCTTCTTGTCGTTCGCAGCAGTTTCTCAAAATAGCACAGTTTCCTGTTCTACCTTCGGCCGTTTTCCATTGATGCATATCCATAAATTGGCTGCGCAAAGGACGATTTACTATATTTTTTTCTTTCTTAGGAGCATAGAGTGTAAAGGCCTCATAAAATCCATATGAATAGTCGAAACCACGGGCACAAGGTTTTGCAAACTCTGCCGCTCCCAAATGCCACTTGCCGATGATGCCTGTTGCGTAACCCTCTTTTTTAAGTACATCAGCTAGGGTGATTTCAGATGGCGGTAACCCTTGGCGTAGTCTATCTTCAACAGCAGGCACTTCCGTCATTTTTATAGGACTTAGTGGCTTAAATTTTGGCATCATCTTCAGGGCATAATATTCCACCATATTTTTTAAATAGCGATCTAACGGCTGAAACTCATGTCCAAATCGCTGCTGGTATCGCCCAGTTAGCAAACCCGCTCTAGATGGAGAGCAAACAGGTGAAGAAATATAGGCCTCAGAAAATGTAACACCATTCTTGCCTAGGGCATCTATATAGGGCGTTTCAATAGACTTATTGCCATATAACGAAATATCTTTTTGTCCCAAATCATCTGCTAAAATGATAATAATGTTGGGTTGCTTATCTATAGCCGAAAGGGAAGGACCTCGAGCCAGAAACGAATCTTTTCCAGCTATTAATTTTTCATCCCAAAAAATTTTGTACTTATCGCCAACTTGGGGTTTTCTCAAAAAATTTGTAAATCCCACAATGCAGACTGTCGCTACAACAAAAACTAGTATGAAATTTTTCAAAAAAATTAATTTAAGGTGTAAGTATAAAAAGAAAAACAAATGTGTTTCTTTGGCATTGTATTTGTAATAAAAAAAACATGAAGAAGACTCTATTTTACATCCTTTTTTTTAGCACCATCTTTGTTTTTGCACAAACCAACACCATCCAACAAAAAAAGCTAGAAGCATTACCCGATTCAAACTACAGAGTACTAAGAGATAGCTGTACTCAACTCGATATCGTATTTTTTGGTGGGGGCAGCATGTCTATAGAAGGGCGTAATGTCAATATGTTTTCTACTTTTGTTCAAACCAAAACAGTGCCTGCAAAAGCACCAATTCCTAAAGCTGGCTTTATTATGTGGCAACGCAATGGAAGAGAATTTTTGACAGGAGACATATACCTTACATCGGATACCACAGCATATTTACATTTTAAAACCAGCGAAAAGGAATATTTTAATCAACTGACCAATCAAGGGGCTTCTTTTCTAAGAAGGCAAAAAAAATAGAAAAAGTTTGTAGAGAATACAGACTCTACTACATTTGACCTCATGTTTCAAACACGCAACACTCCAATAGACACTCGATCTATTGTTTTTAATATTATCGCCATCAATGTTTTGATGTTCATAGCTACATTTGCTGTGGGTGAAGGCCTCATGTCAAAACTTAGTCTGCACTACCTATTCAATACTCGCGACTATATAAAAAACGCAGGTGAAGTGGGCATATCTGGGTTTCAACCAATCCAGCTTTTCACCCATATGTTTATGCATGCTAATGTACCACATCTTTTCTTCAATATGTTTGCAGTGTATATGTTTGGCTCAGTTTTAGAAAGAGTTTGGGGGGGAAAACGATTTCTTATATTTTATCTCGTTACTGGATTTGGAGCGGTGATTTTACATATGCTGGTACAGTTTTTTTTGGTCTGGAAAGCCACAGGATCAGTAGACCCCATTTGGCCTCATCTAGTAGCTAATCCAGAGGCCTTCTCTACCTATTTTTCGCGAACAGTAGGAGCCTCTGGTGCTGTCTTCGGAATCTTGGTAGGCTTTGGTATGATGTTTCCTAATACAGAACTCATGCTTTTGTTTTTCCCTATACCGATCAAAGCCAAATATTTCATTTCTTTTTATGTTTTGATGGAGCTCTATCTCGGGTTTAACATGTCCCAAGGCGACAATATAGCACACTTTGCACATCTAGGAGGAGCGCTGTTTGGCTTTATTCTCATCAAAATTTGGAGTAAAAACCGAAACTTTTTATTCTAATGTTTGGCTCTATAATAGAAGACATCAAAGACCAACTCAAACGAGGCGATAAGTGGTGGACCATCATTATCATTTGTACAGCTATTTTTCTTCTTGATACCACCATCGGCATCATTGCTCTTATTGCGCCATCTAACATACTGCCGTCTACTATTTTGAAAGATTATTTTGCGTTACCCCTTAATTTTTCTACCGCTATTTATAAACCTTGGACCATTGTTACCTACGGTTTTCTCCATGCCAATTTTTTCCACCTCTTTTTCAATATGCTCATGCTTTTTTGGTTTGGTCAGATTTACTCCCTCTATATGGGCTATAAACACAGCTATAGAGTGCTTTTGGGTGGGGTGGTATTTGGTGGCCTAACTGCTTTATTGGTCTATACATATATTCCCTATTTTGCTCGCCAAGCATCTTATCTTGTAGGAGCATCTGCTGCTGTAGAAGCGGTGGTCTTCGCAGCTACAGCACTCAATCCCGAACATGAAATGCGATTGCTTTTATTTGGCAGAGTAAAAATAAAATACATAGCTTTTGTCACGCTTATCCTCAACTTTGTAGGAATAGCTGGTACAAATGCAGGAGGAGTAATTGCTCACTTAGGTGGTGCACTCTGGGGTTATCTTTATATTATCTATTTACGTTCGGGCTTAGATGTATTTGCAATGCTCAAAAACACCTTTAGCTCAAAACCCAAAATGATTATATCACACAACAGTCAACGACCAAGCGAAAACAAAGATGAAGCGCAGTTAAATATAATATTAGATAAAATTTCCACTTCTGGCTACGACAGCCTCACTAAAAATGAAAAGACTTTTTTAGAGAAGTATGCAAAGAAATAATGTAGCACTTTTGTAAACATTTTGGATTTATAGCATATTTGTTGTATACTTACAGTACAAATGCTTAAATTATGAAAAATGTAGTAAGAAAAAAGAAAACATTTGATCCAAAAGAAAGTATTGGGCGAGCAAAAGTGGCAAGAAAGTCAGCGGCCAAATGGAGATTGGAAACAGAAGGACATGAATATGTTTGGACGTCTAGTCTCGAAAGAGTTGGCATAATCAAAGCAGGAGTTCCTTATGCATCAATTGATGTGGTAAGTAAAAGAATAAACGTGTCTGTTAAAACCTTTTTAAACATTTTTGGATTACCCCAAACAACGTATAATAAAAAGCGAAGAGAAAAATCATTGCTTAACGGTAGGGATAGTGAAATAATATTACTAATTACAGAACTTGTTGATTTTGGGATAGAAGTTTTTAATAACGAGGAAGAAAAATTTCAACGTTGGATGAAAAAACAAAACATCTCTTTAGGAGGTAGTTCACCCGAAAGTTTGCTCGATTCTACTACGGGGATTCAAGAAGTGAAAAATTGTCTAAATAGAATTGAATACGGTAATTTCGCTTAATGAGAGTTTATAGAGTTGAAAGAGAAAAATATTTAGAAACGACATTAAAGGGGCTCGGAGCTGCTTTAACAGAAGGATATAGATGGAATAGTTTAAACACTCACCTTGTTTATACGGCCGAATCTAGAGCTCTTGCAACACTTGAAGTATCAGTACATTTAGATTTATTAGAAGATTTACCAGCAGATAGATTTTATGTTGAAATTGATATACCAGGCGATATCGAAATTTTAGAATTATCAATTGATCAATTACCAGAAAATTGGGATTCTAAACCACCAATTCTTGAGACACAATTCATAGGAGATGATTTTGTTTCTCAAAAAAATGCTGCTGTGCTAAAAGTTCCGAGCGCCATTGTTCCGCCAGAATTTAACTACTTAATAAATCCCCTTCATCCCGACTCTTCAAAAATAAAAGTGATATCTACAATGAGATTACACTTTGACAGTAGATTTAAACATAAATAAAAACAAAAGTATTCGCGATTTAGCAAAAGACGAGTTTTGTGGTATCTGTGAAACTTATCATCCCGACAGCTATCTTTATTGTGCCTCTAATACTGGTAAGCATTAGAATACCCGACCTAAAGCAAAGCCGAAAAACATTATTTCACTTTTCGGCCCTTTGCCACACGTTGATTAAGCTCAAACTTGTTGATTTTTCGTAAGTCTACCAACAATATAGCATTTACACTTTCGGGAGCAGAGTAGTATTCTTTATTATTGTACATGATTTTACCTACTTTATTTTTGAGTTCTGAAAACGCCACTGTATAGCGATCATTCATATACGGATTGTTTCCAAAACTTATAAAATAATCATCTGAAGATTCGAAGCTAATACTCAGTTTACCGTTTTTGTCCTGTACCATTACACCAGGCGTACCCTCTCTGATAATTACTTCTTCTATCTTTTCTCCATTCACGGTTTTTATTTTTCCGCCTACTATATTCGTAGCGCCATCAGAAGCCTTGCGCTGTAAGATGATGTTTTCAGAAACATAAAATTGTATTCTTCCTAAATCGCTTTGCTGGAGATTGTATTTTGTTCGCAAAGCATCAGAATACGGCACTAGATTTTTACAACTGCTCAAAACAACAACAAGCCCCACAAGCATCAACATTAACTTTTGCATAATTTGTATTTTTTATTTAGACATCGTTTTTTAAAAAAAGTTTAAAGAAGGGTAAATACTTTATTTTGCGCAGTAAAAAATCGAACTCCATTCGACAAAAATTTTTTACAAAAAACCGCCTAATTTTTTTGGTTTTTTTGCACAGTTCGTGTTACCTTCTGGCTTTGTTTTTAATTACAGCACCTTTTATTCTTTTATTACTTTCTTGGTTAATACTCTTTTTTTCTCTTTAAGAAATACAATATAATACATCCCTTTCTCCAAATTCATTAAGCTTAATGAATTGTTTTCAGGTTTATTGACGTTTGAAACTACTTGCCCTTTTGAATTATAAATAATAATTTCATCTGATACAATATTTTTATCCCAATAAAGCACAGACGATGTCGGGTTTGGGAAAATTAATGTTTCAGAGTTTTCAGAATTATAATCAATAGAAGCTAAGATATCCGTTCGTGTAATATCTACCTCAATACCATGAAAGATATCATCAATATTATCTGTATTTACCAACATAAAATCAGAACCCAAAACGCCATTTTGGTTAATTATTGGATTGTGTATTGTTACATTAGTTGTTTTCCACTGATTATCACCAATTCCTGTTATAGTTAATGCATTCTGTAAGCCTGATGAATTATAATATTTTAATGCCCAAGTCGAATTTGGATTTTTATCTAACCACGTAATTTTAAATATTAAACTGTCTGGATCTGAAAGTAAAAATACATCCGGATCGAATTTAAAATACATAGTGTCTTTACCACTACTATTTTCAAAAGAACGTGCAAAACGGTCATACTTTGACGAGCTTGAATCAATAACTCCTCTCACTCTGAAAAGACCAATTGAGGTTGCGTCAGGGTTTATTTGAGTAATCCATCTTTCGTAATTCCCCTCTTCAATATTCCATCCAGCATCATTATACCCGGTTTGCTGATCACGTTGCCAAACTTGACCTTTAGTGGCTGCAAATACATGATCCATTTGTGCACCTCTGGCTGCATAAGCATTACATATTGCAGTATAACGAGCTTGATTTGATTGGTTGGCTTGACCGTATATATTTTCTGGAAATTTAACAGTATTTTGAGAATTTAATCCTTCGTGAAAAATAGAGTAAGCTGCTATTGTAGTACTAGGATAAACTTGCTTGGAATATTTATTAAACATCTTAAAAACGTCATGTAGTTCGGGTCTTGTTTGTGCTTCTTGCAACGCACTTTGGGTAACAAGCCAAACCGAAAGCCCTGTATTAAGTCCGCTTAATGCACCCCAATAAAACCCTAATGGAACATTAATTTGATATAATGGTTTAGTCCATGTTTGATCCATTTCGGCAGCAGAAAACAAATGTAATCCTTGTGGATTAATGAGGTAGGGTGTCCAAGTAGTTTTAAAATCTAATTCATCTGAAAGATGATGTCCTCTAGCATAGGCTCCGCCTTTTGTTCCAAATCCATAAGTAACATTAGTGGTTACCCATTGCCATTCTAAAGGTTCGTCAACAGGATCAATATTATTAAAAAGAAGTCCAATTTGGGTGTTACTATTCCCTGTATTAAATGTCAGTCTAAATTTTTCAAATACTTCTAAACGAAATTCACGCCATTGATTATCAGAAATAATGTAAGAGGAATTTAGTGGAACTCCCTTATAGGCAACTTCATCACCTGTGCATCCTGTTTTTACTTGAACATATGCAATATGATTGAATAGATTTGCTGGTTGTGATCGCAAGAAATTGCCGAAACTTTCTATCATATTGAAATAATATGTTTTATAGTCGTTATCCAAATAATACGGATATTGTGTCCAATTTGGATGTTGTGTATCATTGGTAGTGACACTCGGCACACCATTAGCATAAATCCAAACTGGAGCATCGGGCCCAACTCCTACGCTTATGTTAACCATCTGATTATTAGTGTAAGCAGCTTGTAAAATAGTTTGAATTTCAGACCAATCGTATTGATTTGAGTTATTTGGTTGCACATCTTCCCAATTTACATCGGCGCTTTTACCTCGTAAATAGTTGTAATCTGTATTAACTGAAATGTCGTAGGCATTTGATCTGTCCCAAACACCATAGGAATTAACTGGTAAAATGGTCGATTGAGCATTTACAGAAAGTGAATACAAAATAAATGTAATTGTATTCAATAAATAGTTTTTAATTTCTTTTTTCATTTATATTTAATTTTTGTCAACTTATTTTAGGGCGATGCTCTTAAGCTGACCGCTAACGTTTTTGGCTTGGCGAAGGTGGTGATTTTTTAGCACAAAACTTGAATTGAAAAACTAATGTTTGATTAACAACAAAACTGTCCTAAGAAGCACGAAACCCCGCCTATTGCAAAGCTGCTGTTGTAGGCTGTGATTCTGTCATTTTTTTACAAATCTTATTACTCCTTTATCAGTCGCCAGCAAATATAAACCTGGTGTTAAATTCGAAACATCAAGATTTTCGGAGGATTCAGCCTGTTGATACATCAATTGTCCGTTTGAGGAGTAAACAGAAAAGCTCAATTTCTCATTTAAGTATAATACATGGTCAACTGGGTTCGGGTAAATTTTAATTAAACTATTCTCGATTGTTGGAGAACTAATTCCAGTAGTAGTTAGTGTGTCCTTGATAACGGTTAAATTGTAGGTAAGTCTGTTGGCAGTATAAACCCTTTCATTGATTGGATTGTAACAAAGATCAACGGGTTGAACTACACCGGTTCCCAAAGAAATAGTCATTATTACACTGTCGGTTGCTGCATCAGCAACTGAAACCCGATGGCTCCACTCATCAACCCAGTAGATTTTGTTGTTATTAGGACTATAACAAAACGCTGTTGGTTCATCTCCTGCTGTAATTGTGCTAATGACGGTGTTATTTACAGCATCGATTACAGATATGGTGCAGGCCACAGGTGTATTTGGACCTGG